>NZ_JBHVDM010000029.1:0-81919 GCF_042802775.1 Nocardia sp. NPDC057455
CGATAGACGCAGCCGTCGATGTCCACCTCTCGGGCGCGGTAGTCGGCCAGCCGCTGCAGTATCGGGGCCAGCCGATGAATCGCGTTGTCGCCCAGCCACGCCCGCGCCGAGTGGGCGCGCACGCCGGAGGTGCGCAGCCGAGCGCGCAACGCGCCCTGGCAACCGGCCTCGATCCAGCCGCCGGACGGTTCGCCCAGTACGGCGAGATCGCCGGTGAGCCAGTCGGGCAGATCGCGCTCGATGTGACCGAGCCCGTTGAACTCGGCGGCGATCTCCTCGCCGTCGTAGAAGATCAGGGTCAGATCGTGCACCGGGTCGGCGACGGTCGCGGCCAAGTGCAGGAAGACCGCGTCGCCGGATTTCATGTCCACCGAGCCGCAGCCGAAGAGGACTCGCTCACCCGCCGGGCCGACCTCGAACCGGCCGGGCACGTTGTCGGCGATCGGCACGGTGTCCAGATGCCCGGCCAGGATCACCCGGGTCGGCAGCCCGCGCTGGGTGCGCGCCAGCACCACGTTCCCGTGCCGGAGGATCTCGAACCCCGTCGTCTGCTCCCGCAGCGCTCGCTCCACCACGTCGGTGATGGCCGCCTCGTCGCGCGAGACGCTCGGGATGTCGACGAGTGCGGCGGTCAGTGCGATCGGGTCGGCATGCAGGTCGATGGTCACGCGCTTCACCCTACGACCGCTCACCCGTCACGGCCCGCACGCCACTTCCCTCCGATCACGGTTGTCTCGTCCTGGACCGGTCACCGCCCGGATGCCGCTCCGCTCGGGGAAGGCGCGTGGATCCCGAAATCGCGCACGTGCCGCAGGATCGGCCAGAAGTCGCCGTCCTGGATCGGGGGCGGTGGTGTCGCGTGGCAAGCCGGGGGGTCGCGGTCGCCGGAGCAGCCGCACCGCTGTCCGGCGCGGGTCGGTAACCTCTAGGCCGTGAGCATCGAGGGAGCAACAGCAGTCGGTATCGCCAATGTGACCGCGGACGGGACCGTACTGGACACGTGGTACCCGAACCCGCAGCTGGGCGAGTTCGCCGAGACCGGCACCAAGCGGCTGGACGAGGCGCCCGCCGAGTACACGGCGCTGCTGGGCTTCGACGACGCGCGCGGGGTCGACGTGATCGCGGTGCAGACCACGATCGCCGACCTGTCCGCCGCCCCGGTCGACGCACACGACGTCTACCTGCGCCTGCACCTGCTCTCGCACCGCCTGGTCAAGCCGCACGAGGTGAGCCTGGACGGCCAGTTCGGCCTGCTGACCAACGTGGTCTGGACCAACCACGGCCCAGCCGCCGTCGAGGGCTTCGAGGCCACCCGCGCCAAGCTGCGCGCCCGCGGCCCGGTCACGGTGTACAGCGTGGACAAGTTCCCGCGCATGGTCGACTACGTGCTGCCCTCCGGCGTCCGCATCGGCGACGCCGACCGGGTCCGTCTCGGCGCGCACCTGGCCTCCGGCACCACCGTCATGCACGAAGGCTTCGTGAACTTCAACGCGGGCACCCTCGGCGCGTCCATGATCGAGGGCCGAATCTCCGCGGGCGTGGTGGTCGGCGACGGCTCCGACATCGGCGGCGGCGCGTCCACCATGGGCACCCTGTCCGGCGGCGGTACCAAGGTCATCTCCATCGGCGAGCGCTCGCTGCTCGGCGCGAACTCCGGCCTCGGCATCCCGCTCGGCAACGACTGCGTAGTGGAAGCGGGCCTCTACCTGACCGCGGGCACCAAGGTCACCACCCCCGACGGCACCCTGGTCAAGGCGGCCGACCTGGCCGGCCGCGACAACCTCCTGTTCCGCCGCAATTCCACCACCGGCGCGGTCGAGGTGGTCCCCCGCAAAGGCACCGGCATCGAACTCAACGCCGACCTCCACGCCAACGACTAGCCACGAAGACCGAACAGTCGTCCGTCGCTGGAACACATGGCCCTCAGGTGCGGTTCTCGTCGAGACCGCCTCTGCCGATTCCGATCCTCCCCGGTTCGTGCGGGCCGGGTGAATCAGGTGCGAGCGGGTTCTAGCCGGAGAGGCCGAAGGCGATGACCCGTCGGGGACGGATGCGGATCATCTCGCGGGAGACGCCGGAGATGTACGGGTCGACGTCGGTGAGGGCTTCGGCGGTGCCGCGGATTTCGAGGCAGCGGACCCTGGTCAACCCAGCTTCTTCTTCTGCACCTTGCCCATCGCGTTGCGTGGCAGCGCGTCGACCACCCTGACCTCGCGCGGACGCTTGTGCACCGAGAGTTCTCCGGCCACATGGTCGATCAGTTCGCGTTCGGTCGCAGCGTCGCGCAGGACGACGAAGGCGGTGATGCGCTGGCCGAGGTCGACATCGGGCAGGCCGACCACCGCGGCTTCCGCGACCGCCGGATGACCGAGCAGCACCGTCTCCACCTCGCCCGCGCCGACCCGGTAGCCGCCGGATTTGATCAGGTCCACCGATTCCCGGCCGACGATGCGGTGGAAGCCCTCCGCATCGATGGCGGCGACGTCACCGGTCCGGAACCATCCGTCCTCGGTCCAGCTCTGGGCGGTCGCCTCCGGGCGGTTCAGGTAACCGTCGAAGAACATGGGCCCGCAGACCTCGAGGCCGCCGATGCTCTCGCCGTCGTGCGGGACCGGTGCGCCGGACTCGTCCCGCAGCCGGGTGCGCACGCCGCGCACCGGCGTACCGACCCAGCCCGGCCTGCGCTCGCCGTCGGCCCGGGTGGACAGCGTGATCATGGTCTCGCTCATGCCGTAGCGCTCCACCGGCGCGTGCCCGGTCAGCTCGCGCAGTCGCTCGAACACCGGCACGGGCAGCGGCGCGCTCCCGGAGACCAGCAACCGCGCGTCGGTCAATCGCTTCGCCGAGTCGGGGTCATCGACCACCCGCGACCATACGGTCGGCACGCCGAAGTACAGTGACCCTTCGGCCGCCGCGTACGCCTGCGGCGTCGGCTTGCCGGTGTGGATCAGCGGACTGCCCACCCGCAGCGGGCCGAGCAGGCCGAGGATCAGCCCGTGCACGTGGAACAGCGGAAGCCCGTGCACCAGAGTGTCGCTCGCGGTCCAGGCCCATGCGTCGGCGAGGGCGTCCAGACCGGCGGCGATCGCGCCCCGGCTGAGCATCACGCCCTTGGGCAGTCCGGTGGTTCCGGAGGTGTACAGCACGAATGCCGTGGCGGCCGGGTCGGGTTCGGGGTAGGTGTGCCACGACCTGGCATGCCGCCGCACCGGCAGCACGGGCAGTTCCGCATCCTGCGGCGCTTTCCCGAGCCACGCCTGAGCGCCCGAATCGGCCAGGATGTGCGCCCGCTCCGCCGTTCCGGAATCCGGCGGCACCGGCACCACGGTGACGCCCGCGATGAGGCAACCGACCACCGCGAGCACGGTCTCCACGGTCGGGCCGGCCAGCACCGCCACCCGCTGCGCGCGCGCGACGCGTTCGGCCACCGAAGTGGCCGCCCCCAGCAGGTCACTGCGGGAGAGCGTGGTCCCGTCGATGGTGACGGCATCGGGGATGTCCGCTCCACCTGCGACGGCGAGCGGGTTCAGCGAACTGAGCAGCAGCGGCGGACCGTACGACATTCGACCACGCTACTTCGCCTGGTCCGCGGCGTCGTCGCGGCGTCCACCGCGGCCAGGCCCGCATGTGACGGTTGACACCCTTGCTGACGTGGTGAGAACGTTGTTGCATAGCTTTCTCAGCACTGCGAGGTCGATGATGACCAGGCCACTTCCCGCGACGCGTTCCCCCGAATCGCCGGACTCCTTCGACATCGGGCAGTACATCGACGGCGTAGCCGGGCTGTTCGGCGGCGTCGCGAACGTCATCATGCAGCTGAGCACTCCGCCGGTCGGCTACGGCGTGCTGGAGAGCACGGTGCACAGTGGCAATGTGATGCTGCATCCGATCAAACGGCTGCGCACCACCCTGACCTATCTCTCCGTCGCGATGCTCGGCACCGACGAGGAACGCGTCGCCTACCGCGAGGCGGTCGACGTCTCCCACCGCCCGGTCCACTCGACCGCGTCGAGCCCGGTGCGCTACAACGCTTTCGACCCCGCGCTGCAACTCTGGGTCGCGGCATGCCTGCATTGGGGAGCGCGGGATCTGTACGAGCGCATGCACGGCCCGATGGACGAGGCGGCGGCCGATGCGTTCTACCACCTGGCCGCCCGGCTCGGCACCACCCTGCAGATGCCCGAATCGATGTGGCCCGCCGACCGTCGGGCCTTCGAGGAGTATTGGGCCACGAATCTCGCGAAAACCAGCATCGACCCGGTCGTCCGGGCCTATTTCGACGACCTCATCGATCTGCGGATGCTGCCGAGACCGGCGCAGCTGGCGCTCGGGCGACTGCACCGCTTCTTCGTGACCGGGCTGCTGCCCCAGCACCTACGCGACGAGATGGGCATGACCTGGACCGACCGCGACGAGCGCGCACTCGGCCACATCCTGCGCACGGTCGGGGCCACACAGTCCCACCTTCCGCGACCGATCCGTGCGTTTCCGTTGAACGCCTATCTCCTCGATATGCGCGTCCGGCGTCGGCTCGGCCTGCGCCTGGTCTGACCGGCGACAGGCCCCGTTTTGTAGAGCAATCACTGGGCAATCGCTTCTCGTAGACCCGATCGCGCCGTCCGACAGACGGTTCGATGCCGCGAGCCAGGAGGAGAAATGGGCTACCGATTGACCCTGACCGCGTTCGTCGCAGGCGCGCTCCTGGCCCTGTCCGCCCCGGTCGCCCGCGCCGACGAGACCGCGGAAACCGACGTAGCCGCAGTGCCGCCACGCACAGCGATCTCCGTGCGCACCACGGTCGGCATCGGCTGGGGCACGGCGAACGAACACGAGCCACGCTCGAGCCTGTCGCTGTCCAAACTTTTCCTGGCCGACTACGCCCTACGCCACGGCGACGGCTCGGCCGAGGACAGGTTCCTCCGAGAGCAAATGATTCGCTATTCCGATGACGGGGCGGCGAGCGTGATGGAGGCCAAGTATCCCCAAGCCATCGCCGCCATCGCCGCCGAATACGGGCTCGCCGAGACGGCACCCGGCCCCGATTGGGGCGCGGGTGCGACCAGCGCCGCCGACGTGTCCGACTTCCTCGCCGCCAAACTGCGCACCGATCCCGGATCACCGATCTTCGAGTGGATGGCGGCGGCCGGATCGACGGCTCGAGACGGCACCGAACAGGATTGGGGTACCGCGCGGTGGCCCTTCGTGCTCGGCACCAAGTGGGGCTGGTCGGATTTCGGCGAGCCGGAGGTCGCCTCGGCCTCCTACGGCCCCGGTTTCGCGGTGACCGCGCACACTCGCGGCACCGCGGCCGAGCAGACCGCGGACGTCGTGGCCGCGCTCGGGGCGATGATCACCGGAGCCCCGCGGCACCGCTGAACCGGTCAGCGCACCCGGAACGACACCACCACGTGGTCGCGCGCGAACTGCCGGATCGACGCGTCGTCACCGAGCGGGATGACGGTCTGCGGCGTCAGCGCCAGCGACAGCGCGGTGCGAGCGATCATCTCGGCCAACGGCTCCGGGTCATATTCGGGCAGCTTGCCTTCGCGCTGCAAGCGCGTGATGAACTCGGCCAAATAGTCCCGGCCCAGCTCGATGACCGGCGCGCCCTGGGTGGTGAGATACGGCAGCACCAATTCGGGCTCGGTGGCCAGCAGCCGGTGGATCAGCTGATTTCCGCGCAATCCGTTGATGAACGCGGCGAACAATTCGACGATCTGCTCTTCCGCGCTCGCGTTCCGGTCCACCTGGCGCTGGAGCGCGGCGTCGACCTCCTCGATGAAATCGCGCGTCTGCCGCAGCCCGACGGCCCTGATCAGATCGGTCTTACTCGCGAAGCGGCGATACAGCGTGGCCAGCGACAATCCGCCGCGGCGCGCGACTTCGACCATGCTGGTCCGCTTGATACCGAAGTCGAGGAACGCCAGCAGCGCCGCATCCAGCACTCGCGCCTGGTTGCGATCCTCGGGGGCAGCGCTGCGCACCAGCGGCAGCAGCCTGGTCAGCCTGGCCATACCTCAACCCTATCCGCGATGGCGAAACGATGACACTTTCAGCATCGCATACCGTCACCTCAGGTTCGGGTGATTGACAGCGCCGCGAGTCGATGAGAACGTTAGGGCATAATCTTCTCATCGACCGATTCTTTGCATCGGGCCGACATGAAAGACGAGGTCGACGATGACCGCGCCACTGCGCACTGCCGAGCCCGAGCCGGACCCGAGCCAGACACCCCTCACGCCGGAGACGGTCGAAGAGTACGTGGACGGCATCGCCGCCTTTCTCGGCGGCGCAGCCAACGTCATCATGCAGCTGAGCTTGCGCCCCGTCGGTCGCGGCGTCCTGGAGAGCACCGTCGACAGCGGCAAAGTCACCCTGCATCCGATCAAGCGGCTACGCACCACGCTGACCTATATCGCCGTCGCGCTGCTCGGGTCGGATGCCGAGCGCGAGGCTTACCGCGAGGCCGTCAACGTCTCGCACCGGTCGGTGCGCTCCACCGCCGCGAGCCCGGTGAAGTACAACGCTTTCGACCCGAAGCTGCAATTATGGGTCGCGGCCTGCCTGTACTGGGGCATCGATGACCTCTACACCCGGATGCACGGCCCGATGGACGCCGCCACCGCCGACGCCTTCTACAACTACTCCGCACGCCTGGGCACCACCTTGCAGATGCGCCCGGAGATGTGGCCGGCGAATCGCGCGGAGTTCCAGCGGTACTGGGACGAGAACCTGAAGCAGCACGGCATCGAGCCCGAGCTGCGGGACTACTTCAACGGCCTGATCGACCTGAAGATGATGCCGCGACCGATGCAGGTGCTCTTCGCCGGGCTGCAACGCTTCGTCGTCACCGGCCTGCTCCCGCAGCACCTGCGCAACGAGATGGGCATGACCTGGACCGACCGCGACCAGCGTCGCCTGGACCGGCTGCTGCGCGCCATCGGGGCCGTGCACCGGCGACTGCCGAAATTCGCACGAATGTTCCCGCTCAACGCCTACCACTACGACCTGCGCAGACGGCTGCGACAAAGAAAGCCGCTGGTGTAGCGCGCGGCTCAGCTCCCCATGTGCGGGTAGCGGTGAACTACGGGCGGCACGAAGGTCTCCTTGACCGTCCGTGGCGCGACCCAGCGCAGCAGATTCAACGGCGAGCCCGCCTTGTCGTCGGTGCCGGAGGCGCGCGCCCCGCCGAACGGCTGCTGGCCCACCACCGCGCCCGTGGGCTTGTCGTTGACGTAGAAGTTGCCCGCCGCGAATCGTAGGGCGGCGCCGGCCTGTTCGATCGCGTACCGGTCCTGCGCGAACACCGCGCCGGTGAGCGCGTAGGGCGCCGCCGACTCCACTTCGGCGAGTATCGCGCTGTAGGCGCCGGGTTCGGCGTCGTCGTAGACGTAGACCGACAGGATCGGTCCGAAGTACTCGGTGGCGAACGATTCGTCGCGCGGGTTGTCCGCCAGGAAGACGGTGGGCCGGACGAACCAGCCTTCGCTGTCGTCGTAGGTTCCGCCGACCGGGATGGTGACGCCCGCCTCCTCGGCACGCCGGATGGCCGCCACGTTCTTGTCGTAGGCGCGCCGATCGATCAACGCCCCACCGAAATTCGACAGATCCGTGACGTCGCCGTAGCTCAGCTCACCGGTTTCGTGCAGGAACTCCTCGCCCATCGCGCGCCAGACCGACCGCGCGATGTAGGCGCGCGAGGCCGCCGAGCACTTCTGGCCCTGATACTCGTAGGCTCCGCGAATCAGGGCCGTGCGCAACGCGTCCGGGTCGGCCGAGGAGTGCGCGACGATGAAGTCCTTGCCACCCGTCTCCCCCACCAGGCGCGGATAGCCGCGATAGCGACCGATATTCGCGCCTACCTGCTGCCACAGATACTGGAATGTCTTGGTGGAACCGGTGAAATGGATCCCCGCGAGCCGCGGATCGGCCAGCGCCACCTCCGACAGCTGCACCCCGTTGCCGGTGACCAGGTTGATCACGCCGGGGGGCAGGCCCGCCGCCTCCAGCAGCCGCATGGTGTGGAAAGCCGACAACGTCTGCGTCGGCGAAGGCTTCCACACCACCGTGTTGCCCATCAGCGCGGGCGCGGTCGGCAGATTCCCGGCGATCGCGGTGAAGTTGAACGGCGTGATGGCGTAGACGAACCCTTCCAGCGGCCGATAGTCCATTCGGTTCCACACCCCGGCGCTGGATTCGGGCTGTTGCGCCAGGATCTCTCGCGCGAACGCGACGTTGAACCGCCAGAAGTCGACCAGCTCGCACGGGGCGTCGATTTCGGCCTGCTGGGCCGATTTGGACTGCCCGAGCATGGTGGCCGCCGCGAGCGTCTCCCGCCACGGCCCGGCCAGCAGATCCGCGGCGCGCAACAGCACCGCGGCGCGCTCCTCGAAGGGCAGGGCCCGCCACCCCGGCGCGGCGGCCATCGCGGCGTCGATCGCTGCGTGCGCTTCCGATTGGGTGATGTCGGTGTAGGTCCCCAGTACGTGCCGGTGCCGGTGCGGCGCGACGATGTCGTGCCGTTCACCGATGCCGGGGCGGTGCTTGCCGCCGATCACCAGGGGCACCTCGACGGGCGCGGCAGACAACTCGGCGAGTTTGCCAAGCAACAGCTCGCGTTCGGGACTTCCGGGCGCGTAGGAGTGCACCGGCTCGTTGGCGGGCGTGGGGACAACCGTGACAGCGTCCATACCTCAGGCTAGCTCGCCCGACCTGGTGGGCGTGGACGCCGACACACCGGGATGACCCCCGGATCAGAGCAGCGATTGCCGCGCTCGCGCGGAGCGGGAGAAAGCGCGCGGACGTCAGCCCGCGGCCAGGCGATCGGCCGCCGCGGCGATCCGCTCATCGGTCGCGGTCAGCGCGAGCCGCACGTGCTCGCTCGCGCCGGGGCCGTAGAAGTCGCCCGGCGCGGCGAGGATGCCGCGGTCCGCGAGCCAGTCCAAGGTGGTCCGGCACGGCTCACCGCGCGTGGACCACAGATACAGGCCCGCCTCCGAGTGATCGATCCGGAAACCCGCTGATTCCAGCGCTTTTCGCAACACGTCACGACGGGCGCGGTATCGCTCGCGCTGGCGCGCCTCGTGCGCGTCGTCGCCGAGCGCGGCCGTCATCGCGGCCTGGATCGGGAACGGCACCATCATGCCGGCGTGCTTGCGCACTTCGAGCAGTTCGGCGACCAGCGCCGGGTCGCCCGCCACGAATCCGGCGCGATAGCTGGCCAGATTGGAAGTCTTCGACAGCGAATGCACGGCCAGCAGGTTTGTGTGGTCGCCGTCGCACACCTCCGGGTCGAGCAGGGAGAGGGCGCGGCCCTCCCACGTCAACCCCAGGTAGCACTCGTCGGATGCGACGATCGCGCCGCGCTCCCGAGCGAAGGCGACCACCTTGCGCAGATGCTCGACGCCGAGTACCCGGCCGGTCGGATTGGACGGCGAGTTCACGTAGATCAGCGCGGGCGTCTGTGGACCGAGCCGGGTCAGACCGTCGGCGCGCAGCACCTGCGCGCCCGCCAGCAACGCGCCCACCTCGTAGGTCGGATAGGCGACCTCGGGGATGACGACCAGGTCGCCCGGACCGAGCCCGAGCAGCCGGGGCAGGCCCGCGATCAGCTCTTTGGTGCCGATGGCGGGCAGCACGGCGGCGGGCTCGAGTCCGGTGATCCCGTAGCGCCGCTTCAGCGCGTCGACCGCGGCCGCGCGGAGTTCGGGGGTGCCGTGCGTGGTCGGGTAGCCGGGCACGGCGGCGACGGAGTTCAGCGCGGTCCGGATCAGCGGGTCGACCGGGTCGACCGGAGTGCCGACCGACAGGTCGACGATCCCGCCGGGATGGGCGGCCGCCCGCACCTTCACCGAAGCGATGGTGTCCCAGGGAAAATCGGGTAGCAGGTCGCTGACCCGGCCGCGCGGTGACACGTCAGGTCTCACTCACTCGCCATCGGGGGCAGTTCCTTGATGAACGGCGGGTCGTAGTCGACCTTGCCGACCTTGGTGGCGCCGCCGGGCGAGCCCAACTCGTCGAAGAAATCGACGTTGGCGTTCACGTATCCGCTCCACTGGTCCGGGGTGTCGTCTTCGTAGAAGATCGCCTCCACCGGGCACACCGGCTCACATGCACCACAGTCCACGCACTCGTCGGGATGGATGTACAGCATGCGGCCACCCTCGTAGATGCAGTCCACGGGGCATTCCTCGATGCATGCCTTGTCCTTCACGTCAACGCACGGTTCAGCGATGATGTACGGCACTGCCGCTCTCCTAGTCTGTCCTCGCCTGCGGGATAGTCCGCCGACGAAACCCTATCCCGGCACCCCACGTTACTACTGGTCAGCCTGCCCTAACTTCAGCTGGCCTGTTCCGCCTTTCCGAGCCTTCAGGCCATACCGGTCGGGTGGCACGGGATTTGCGTTCAGGTCCTGCGTCGGGTGCCGGTCGAGCCCTGGGCGTTCACCCCACCGTCAACGGCAATGCCGCCACCTTGTGTTGCGGAACACCGTAGGTGGTCGTCCGCTCCCGGGCCGGTCGTCCGATGCCCGCGGCGATCTCCACCAGTTCGGCGACGGTCTTCGCCGAGCCGTGCTGCGAGCCCGCCATCCGGGAGATGGTCTCCTCCATCAACGTGCCGCCGAGATCGTTGGCGCCGCTGTCGAGCATCACCCGGGTGCCGGTGGTGCCGAGCTTGACCCAGCTGGTCTGGATGTTCCTGATCCGGCCGTGCAGCATGATCCTGGCCAGCGCGTGCGCGGCGCGGTTGTCCCGGTTGGTCGGCCCCGGCCGCGCGGCGCCGGCGAGATACAGCGGCGCGCTCTGGTGCACGAACGGCAGCAGCACGAATTCGGTGAAACCGCCGGTCTCGTCCTGGATACCGCGCAGTACGCGCAGGTGTCCGACCCAGTGCTTCGGATTGTCCACGTGGCCGTACATCATGGTCGAGCTGGACCGGATGCCCAGCTGGTGGGCCGTGGTGATCACCTCGATCCACGCCGAGGTGGGCAGTTTGCCCTTGGTGAGCACCCAGCGCACCTCGTCGTCCAGGATCTCCGCGGCGGTCCCCGGAATGGTGTCCAGGCCCGCCTCCTTCAATGCGGCCAGCCAGTCCCGGATGCTCTGACCACCACGCGACGCGCCGTTCACGATCTCCATCGGGCTGAACGCGTGCACATGCAGCGACGGCACCCGCTGCTTGACCGCCCGTACCAGGTCGGCGTACCCGGTGACCGGCAGGTCTGGGTCGATGCCGCCCTGCATGCACACCTCGGTGGCGCCGTCGACATGCGCCTCCCAAGCCCGGTCGGCGACCTCGTCGGTGCTCAGCGTGAAGGCGTCCGCGTCCCCCTTGCGCTGGGCGAACGCGCAGAACCGGCAGCCGGTGTAACAGATGTTGGTGAAGTTGATGTTCCGGTTCACCACGTAGGTGACGTCGTCGCCGACGGTGTCGCGGCGCAGCTGATCGGCCAGCGCGGCGACCGCGTCCAGCTCGGCGCCGTCCGCCGTGGCCAGCGCGAGATACTCGGCATCGCTGAGCCCGGCCGGATCGCGCTCGGCGGCACGCAGTGCGGCGAGTACGTCGGCGTCCAGCCGCTGCGGCGTCGTGACGGCGAGATCGCGCGCCTGTTCACGGATGGTTTCCCAGTCGCCGAAGGCGCCGACGAGGTCCTGCCCGAGCGCCGCGTCGCTGCGGGCCTCGGTGTTGCGGCCCTCGGTGTCGATGGCGGTGTTGAGGTCGACGCGCCCGGCCGATTCCCACGACTCCTCGGGTTCCTGCCAGGGCAGCCCGACCGGGATCGCGTCCGGCTTCGCCAGCCCCGTCGCCGGGTCGGTGAGCGCCGCGACGTGCGCGCCGATGCGCGGATCGACCCACGGGTTGCCCGCGCGCACGTACTTCGGGTGCGCGGAGGTGCGCTCGACCAGCTGGTAACCCGCCGCCTCGGTGATCTCCCGCAAAGTGTCGAGGTTCGGCCACGGCCGCTCCGGGTTCACATGGTCGGGCGTCACCGGCGAGACGCCGCCCCAGTCATCGATGCCCGCCTCGATCAGCGCTCGGCACTCCTCGTGCGACACCAGGTTCGGCGGCGCCTGCACCGGCACATCGGGCCCGAGCAGGACGCGGGTGACGGCGATGGTGGCGAGGAACTCCTCCAGGCCCGCGTCCGGCACGTCCCGCATCGCAGTGTCGTCCTTGGCGCGGAAGTTCTGGATGATGACTTCCTGGATATGCCCGAAAGCCTTGTGCTGCTTGCGGATCGCCATGATCGACTCGGCTCGCTCCGCCATCGTCTCGCCGATGCCGACCAGGATGCCGGTGGTGTAGGGCACCGAGAGCCGGCCCGCGTCGGTGATGGCCCGCAGCCGCACGGCCGGGTCCTTGTCCGGACTGCCGTAATGGCAGTTGCCCTTCTCGGTGAACAGCCGGGCGGAGGTGGTCTCCAGCATCATGCCCATGGACTGCGCTACCGGCTTGAGCCGCGCGATCTCCTCCCACGACATCACGCCGGGGTTGAGGTGCGGCAGCAGACCGGTCTCCTCCAGCACCAGGATCGACACGGCGCGCAGGTAGTCCAGCGTGGAGTCGTAGCCGCGTTCGTCCAGCCACTGCGCGGCCTCCGGCCAGCGATCCTCGGGCCGGTCACCCAGCGTGAACAGCGCCTCCTTACAGCCCAGAGCCGCACCGCGGCGCGCGATGTCGAGCACCTCGTCGGGTTCGAGGAACATGCCCTCGCCCTCGGCGCGCAGCTTGCCCGGCACCGTGACGAAGGTGCAGTAGTGGCACTTGTCCCGGCACAGGCGGGTCAGTGGGATGAAGACGTTGCGGGAATAACTGATCGTCCCGGGACGCCCGGCCGATGCCAGCCCGGCGTCGCGCACCCGCGCGGCGCTTCGACAGAGGTCGGCGAGGTCGTCACCGGTCGCGTGCAGCAGCACCGCGGCCTCGTCCACGTTCAACGTGACACCGTCGCGGGCCCTGCGCAGCGCCCGGCGCATGGCCGATGGACTGGGCGGCGCGGACGGGACGCTCGGGTTCGGTAGGTCGGTCACGCCCTCGATCATGCGCTACACATCCGGAACTGTCTCCCTCCAGTGCTGGTTGCGGCGAAGCGGACGAGCCACCTTGGGCTACGGCTCCACCCGCCACGGAGCCCACGCGGGGACGTGGAGCGCCGTTGAGCGTTGACAACTGTGGGGTGCCCGAGGCTATTCCGGGGTACTGCGCACCACCGGGCCGCCCCGTCCCATGCGGTGACTTCCGCGGTGCCGAGCGCAGCCAGTGCGCCGTGGCCTGATGTGGCGTTGGATGCGGCCTTGTCCAGCGCTGAGGTCGGCGATACCGGAGGGCGCGAGCAGGTCACCCGAACGGCCAACCGATGCGTATCCTGCCGGTCGTTTCGGCAGGCGAGGCCGTACGCCGACTTCTCGTTGACCGCCGGCGCCGCGCCGAAAACGATCGCCGCTGTCGCGGCTGTGCCGCGGCCGAGCCCGCATCGATGACTCATGGAGCCGACCTCCTATCGCGGACCGGAAATACACCGAATCAGTTGCGGCACAGCAATTTTCATATACCCTCGCGAGGTCCGCCGTCTCGCGCGCACCCGCCCGTCCTCGCGGCGGCGGCGCCGTGAGCCGCTGACGCTTGCCTGCGACAGCGCACGCCTGGTCGTGCAAATATTGGCAGCATGTCGCAGCCGCGCACGATCATGGCCGATCCGGCCTGGCGCCCCAGTCCGAAGGCGAAGCTCCTGTGGACTGTGCGGGCCACGCTGGCCTGGGCGATTCCGTTCGCGGCGCTGCTGGTGTGGGCGGTGCTCGACTCCACGCATCGCGGATGGCAGCTCGGCTTGTTCCTGGTCGCGCTCGTGCCTGCCGCGCTGAACATCGGGGTGGCGCCGTGGTGGCGCTACGCCGTGCATCGCTGGGAAGTCACCGACGAGGCGGTCTACACCCGGGTCGGCTGGCTCACCCAGGAGAGCCGGGTAGCGCCGATCTCCCGCGTGCAGACCGTCGACACCGAACGCGGGCCGCTCGAGCGCCTGCTCGGACTGGCGACGGTCACCGTGACCACCGCGTCCTCCGCGGGGGCGGTCCAGATCAGCGCGCTCGATCTCCCGGTCGCCGAGGAAACCGTGACGCGGCTGACCCGGATCGCCGCCCAGCACCGCGGGGACGCGACATGACCGGCGAACCGCAGGCGGACGCCGCGCAGGCCGAACAGCCGTGGCAGCGGCTGGACAAGCGGATGCTGCTGGTTCACCCGGTCACCGAGGTGGTGAAGTTCATCCCGGTACTGATCGGTTCGGTGATCCTCGGGACCAGCAGCGGCAACCACGTGTGGAGCATCATTCCGATCGCGCTGATCGTCGGGTTCGCGCTGACCCGCTGGTTCACCACGACATATCGGGTCGGGCCGACGCACGTCGAGCTGCGCACCGGGCTGCTGGAACGCAAGAAGCTGTCGGTGCCGCGGTCGCGGATCCGCTCGGTGGACATCGAAGCGGACCTGCTGCACCGGGCTCTCGGGCTCGCGGTGCTGGCGATCGGCACCGGCCAGCAGGCCGATTCGGGAGAGCAGTTCAAGCTCGACGCCCTGGCCGCGCGGGTCGTGCCACCGTTGCGCGCCGCGCTGCTCGCGCATACCGCGGGCCGGACGGAGCAACCGGAGGACCGGAAAGAGCTGGGGCAGCGAGAATCCGGCGGCTTCGCCGCCCCGCGCACCCGGGCGCGCGAGATCGGGCACTGGAGTCCGGCGTGGGTGCGCTACGCCCCGCTGTCGCTGACCGGGTTCGCGATCATCGCGCCGATCGTCGGCTTCGCGCTGCAGTACGGGCTCGGCGAGGTCGTGTTCCGTTCTGACGCGGTGCACGACGTGGAGGACGGCGGCGTGCTCGTCCTCGCGCTCGCCGCGGGCGCGCTGCTGTGCGCCATCGTGCTCGTGGTCAGCGCCGCCGCGTGCGCGCATTATCTGACCACCTATTTCGGGCTGCGCGTGCGCGATGACGGCAAGACCTTGCAGCTGCGCCACGGCCTGTTCACCACCCGCCAGATCACGCTCGACCGGGCCCGGCTGCGTGGAGCGACGGTCAAGGAACCCCTGCTGCTGCGCCTTGCCGGCGGCGCCGAACTCGAAGCGATCATGACCGGGGAGAACCCGCGCCAGAAGATCCTGCCGCAGGCCCCGCGGGAGGCCGTCGAACACACCCTCGGCCATCTCCTGGCCCCGGAGGAGGTGCACGACAACGACCTTCCGCTCCTTCCGGACGCGCGGCCCACCGGCGCGGGAGCATCGGACGCGCACACCGTCCCCGAGCCGGGCAGTGCCCCGTTGATCGCGCATGGGCCGGCCGCGCGGCGCCGCAGGCATACCCGCGCGCTCGCGCCGGTTGTCTCGACCGCCGCGGTACTGCTCTACCTTCTCCTTGCGGGAGAGCACTATTCGCCGTGGTGGTGGCTGGTGCCCGGCCTCGCGCTGCCGGTCGCGCTCGCACTCGCGGAGGACCGCTACCGCGGCCTCGGGCACGCGGTACTGCCGCGCACGGCCACCAGTCCGACCTGGCTGATCACCCGGTCCGGGTCGCTCGACCGGGACCGCGACTGCCTCGAGGCCCCCGGCGTGATCGGCTGGACGGTGCGCCGGACCTTCTTCCAGCGGCGTGCGGGAGTCGCCACGGTGGTCGCGGCCACCGCGGCGGGCAAGAAGCGCTACGCGGTGGTCGACCTGCCCGCCGACCAGGCGTGGAGTCTCATCGGAGCAGTCACACCGGGGCTGCCGGGCGCGCGCTGACACATCCGCGCATCATTTCGCTGGACAGTTGCTATTCGACGGCGGAGTCCAATGGACATGGTGACCAAGACCGAGGCGCACCCGCGGAACCACCCCTCCCCAGACTCGGCGGAGGCGGGGGTGATCGCAGTGCATCCGGACGGAGGCGGGTCTGACGCCGTATCGCGCCCCCGGCGGACCGGCTCGCGTGACCGCCGAGTTCAGCGACGACGGAAGAGGCTCGCGTTCGCCTGTATATAGATGTACCCCAGCGGCGGCAGCAGTCCGCCGAACAGCAACAGTGCCGTGCGCCAATCACTGCCGAGCAGAATGTCACCGCCCGGCCCGGTGCTCGCGCAGACCAGGAAGCCGAACGCCCAGGCCACCAGCGGAAGGCCCTGCACGGCGGGACGCCGGCTGACCGTTCGCGCGCCCGCGACGAGCAGGACGTTCACCACCCCCGCCAGTACGGCGGAAGCCGGGAAGGCGATGGAGCCGAAGTAGGTCGGCAGGTACAACACTTCGAGAGCCAAGGTGAGCAGAGCGTTCAAGACCAGGAGCACGAGGATTACTAGGCCCGCGACGCCTACCGGTCGGCGGGTGGCGCCGATTGCCACGGGAGCGCGATCGCCTGCGTGGTCATCGATGGTCGTCGTCACGGCACCGGCGGGTAGCCGAGGAGGGTCAACAGGTGGCTCTGCATGTCGGCGAACGCGTACAGCACCGTCATATACAGGTCGTGCTGTTCTTGCCAGTGCGGCCGCATGCTGTCGACGAACGCCGCGATCGCGTTCTGGAGCTCCCAGTTGTACATACTGGCGAGTCTATTCCGGCCATACCGGGTGCATGATCAGTTCTCCCGGTCGGCAGGCGGCGCGGTGACCACCGAGGACTGGCCGGACCGCCCCGCTCCGCGGCGACGGCCGGTACCCGTTCACACGCGGCAAACCCCATCGACCCGGTGAACATCGGCGCTGGATGTGCGGATCGTGCGTGATAACCGGAACCGGTGAAGCGCGCCGATCGGCGGATTTCCGTCACTCCGGTCCGGCGAACAAATCGTGCTCCCGCCCGTCCGGCCCGAGCCGACCGCGCCGTCCGCGCACCAGGATGAAATGTTCTTCGGGCAGCACCGGCTGCGCGACATTGTTCGACAGCGCGAATTCCCGGCCGGACGGTGCGACGGTGACCTGGGTGGCGTGTGCCCGCAGCGCGGCGCGCTTGGCCGTGAGCACGTCGGACACGTCGATCGTGGTGGTCACCGCGTCACTGGGCACGCTCGCGAGTTCACCTTCGGCGGGCAGCCGCCAACCGGGCGGCAGCGCACCGGGCAGGCCCGCGACCGTGCGCCGTGCCAGCGCGGCGGTGTGCAGGCGCAGCATGTCGGCGTCGGTGACGGTCCAGTAGTACTTCGGGGTGTCCCAGCCCTCGCCCGCCGCCGCTTGCACCGCGGCCGAGGTGATCTCGTGCGCACGGATGTGGTCGGGGTGGCCGTAGCCGCCGTTGGGGTCGTAGCCGACCACGACGCGCGGCCGTAACTCGAGCACCGCGTCGGTGAGCGCCCGCACCGCTTCGTCCCCGGAGCGCACGAACACCCGGGGCTTGTTCGCGGCGGGCGTGCCGGCCATTCCGGAGTCGCGCCAGCGTCCCGCGCCGCCGAGGAAGCGCGGCGGGCCCGCGTTCAGCGCTTCCAGCGCGCGAGTCAGCTCGAGAATGCGATAGCCGCCGAGTTGGTCGGCACGTTCCGCGGCGAGCAGCGCCCACTCGTCGCCGATCACCTCGCCCTCCTCGCCGAGAGTGCAGGTGATCACGGTGACCGGCACGCCGCGACGGCGGTAGTGCGCGATCGTGCCCCCGGTGGTGATGGACTCGTCGTCCGGGTGGGCGTGCACCAGGAGTAGCCCGCCCGTCGCCGCGGTCACGGAATCCTGCGCCACATGGACGCGTCGCCGAAGATGCCGACCTGGATCGCGCCGCTGAGCGAGGCGCCGTCCAGCCGGGGACCGGACGCCGCGACGGCGTTGTCCTGCACGATCGGCAGCACCGTCGCCATGGCCCACAGTTTGGGCTCCGCTTCGGCGAGCACGCGCCCCACGTCGCCGCCCCGCAGAGCTTCGTCGATCGCGGGTTGCAGGGTCGGATCACACACCCCGGGCAGATTGCTCGGCGCGCGTTGCGCCGCCTCCGCGATGGCCTGCGCCGGGCCGGTGACCCCAGGCAGCGCGGGCGGCGGGCACCCGTAGCGGGACGCCAGCACGGTCGCCGGATCGGAACCGGCCACCTCCCAGCCGACGATCGCGTCGACCGTGCCCTCGATCAGTTCTTTGCCGTAGAGCTCGTCGGCGGCGACGCTGCGCACGGTGGCGTCGATACCCGCGCTGCGCAGCTGATCGGCAGCGGTATTGGCCACGGCCAAGGCCGTCGCGTCCCGATCCACCGCGCCGATGCGGACGGCCAGCGGCTTGCCGTCCTTCCCGAGGGTGCGCGGCTGCGGGGCGGGCGAGGTCGGCGAGATCGCGGGCGGAGGCTCCGGCGCCCGGCCGTACCCCGCGGCGGCGAGCAGCGCGAACGCCTCCTCGGCCGAGGGCCGCGGTGGAGCGGTAGGGGCGTAACCGGGATCGGACGGCGCGAGCACCTGCGCGCGAGCCGGTTCCACCCAGTTGCCGGTCTGGGCGCCGACCGTCGCCAGCAGGGCTGGGTCCAGCAGCGCCAGCACACCCGAGCGGACCCGAGGATCGCTCAGTTCGCCTTTACGCCCGTTCAACGCCATCTGCAGCACCCGCGACTGCGGCATGATCGCGGTCCGGACAGAGGGAATCGCCCCCAGCTGCGCCTGGGTCGCCACGCCGCCGTGGACCAGCGCCATCTGCACGTCGCCGGTGCGCAGCGAGCCCGCCAGCTGCGCGGGCGTACCGCCGCGGCGCAACAGGATCTGGCCCGGCATCGCCGGTGTGCCCCAGAAGCGGTCGTTGCGTTCGAGCAGCATCTCGTCACGGCCGGGGTCCGCCGAGCGGATCCCGAACGGGCCACCGGACACCCGGACGCCATTGACCTGGCCGTTCATCCCCCGGGCGAACCCACCGGGCGCGTCCTTGAGCAGGTGGGACGGCAGCAGATCCGTGAACAACTCGCGCCAGCCCGGGTAGGGCTGCGCCATCACGACGGTGACCGTCTTGCCACCCGCCGACGAGTTCACATCCGAGATCATCCGGTATCCGGCCGGATCGACGACCCCCGGTTCGGAAATCATCTCCTGCCAGAGGTAGCGGAAGTCCTCGGCCGCGATCGGCGCCCCGTCCGACCAGGACGCCTCGTTGCGCAACTTGTAGGTGATCGTCCACGGTTCCTGCGCGGTCACTTCGGCGGAGACCAGCAACGACGAATCCGGCACCCAGGCCGTCGCACCGGGCCGCGCCGGATCGGGTACCGGCCGGAACGGGCTCGGCAGCACCAGGGAGGCGATCGCCGAGGTGGCGGCGGACTGGTCCGAGCGCAGATGCGGATTGAAGGCGGTACCGATGGTGTCCAGGGCGACGACCACGGTCGTCTCCGCCGGCTTGACCGGTGTGGTCTTCGGGCTGTCGGTGCTCTCGATGGGCGGCGGCGGATTCGCCGCACAGCTGCTGATCAAGGTCAGCACTGCCACGGCCGGCAGCAACGTGCGCCACGCTGCGCGTTTTCCTGCGCCCACTTTCACGCTCGGGAACTCTACCGTACGGTCGAGGCCGTTCCCAGATTCCTGCTGCCGAGCGGGGAAACGATGTGGTAGAACGGATATCCGCGGAAACGCAATCGTAAGCGGGCCGTAGCGCCGGTGATATCGACCGTCCATACCGTCCCGAATCTCGGCAAATATTCGGCGTACCCACTGCGGAGCAATGGGCGACAACGCATCGGCACACATAGTTCGACAATGCGGATGCCTGTCGTCGGCGCCATGAGGCCACGAGGGAATCCACTCACGCCTGCGACGAAACCATTGCCCCGAAACGGGGGGATCGAAGACGAGATCCGCCCTCCGGGAAGCCATGGGCCGTTGCGGCTGTCCTATCAGCGGCCATGGCAGATCCGCACGTCAGGCCCCCGGCCACCGGGGAAGCGCACCCCTTCGCTCCTCCGGGTGACCACTGGCGGGAGGCGAGATGAATCAGGACGCGCTGTACGTCTGTCGATCTCTACCGACGGGCACGAACTCTACTCTTCGCGATATCGTCATGAATTTTCGCGAGTTCCCACACAATCACCTGCACCTCGGCAGCGATTCTGCGCCCAGAGCAAACTGATCTCTCTCTGGATCGCGCCGTGGAACAGGAAAGAACAGCGCTAGGTGCGGCAAGAAAGTTGGCCAGGCTTCGAGGTCTGTTGCGATCTACTTTCTGTCCCGCAAACCACATCACAAAACCGTATATTTCGATCGCTCAGCCCATCCCGAATAATATCAGGATGAATTGCCGACGACCCTCGGGTGTACGCGAGTCGAATCCACGCGCCCGGCGCGGACGCCCGCCGAACGCCCCTCGGTTCGCGCGCCGACCGCCGACGGGATCCGGCGTCACCGCAGTGACACCGAATCCCGTTCGGCCGGAGGCGATTACAGCGCCGCGCGGTCCCGCGCCTTGCGCCGGGACAGTTCCCGCGCACGCTCGTTCTGCCCGAGGATCACCTTGCGTACCCGGACCACTTCCGGGGTGACCTCCACGCACTCGTCGGCGGCGCAGAACTCCATGGCGCCTTCGAGATCCAGCTGCAACGGCTTGGCCAGGGTCTCCATCACGTCGGCGGTGGAGCTGCGCATGTTGGTCAGCTTCTTCTCCCGCGTGACGTTGATGTCGAGATCCTCCGCGCGCGGGTTGACGCCGACCACGTGGCCCTCGTAGGTGTCCGCACCGGGCTCGACGAAGAACTGCCCGCGGTCGCCCAGCTGGATCATGGCGAACGGCGTCACCGTGCCCGCCCGGTCGGAGACCAGCGAGCCGGTGTGCCGGGCCCGGATCTCGCCCGCCCAAGGCGCGTAACCGTGCGACACGGCGTTGGCGATGCCGGTGCCGCGGGTCTCGGTGAGGAAGTCGGTGCGGAAGCCGATCAGGCCACGCGAGGGAACGATGAACTCCATCCGCACCCAGCCCGCGGCGTGATTGCTCATCTGCACCATCTTGCCCTTGCGCGCGGCCAGCAACTGGGTGATCGCGCCGAGATACTCGTCTGGGCAGTCGATGGTCAGCTCTTCGTACGGCTCGTGCACCTTGCCGTCGACCTGCCTGGTGACCACCTGAGGCTTGCCGACGGTCAGCTCGAAACCCTCACGGCGCATGGTCTCGACCAGGATGGCCAGCGCCAGCTCACCGCGGCCCTGCACCTCCCAGGCGTCCGGGCGGCCGATGTCGAGCACGCGCAGCGACACGTTGCCGACCAGCTCCTGGTCCAGGCGCGACTTCACCATGCGGGCGGTCAGCTTGTGGCCCTGCACCCGGCCGACCAGCGGCGAGGTGTTGGTGCCGATGGTGACCGAGATGGCAGGCTCGTCGACGGTGATGCGCGGCAGCGCGACCGGATCGTCGATGTCGGCGAGGGTGTCACCGATCATGATGTCCGGGATGCCCGCGATGGCGACGATGTCCCCCGCCACGGCGACCTCACCCGGCTGACGCTCCACGCCGATCGTCTGCAGCAGCTCGGTGATCTTCACCTGCTTGACGCCGTCGGCGTGCATCCACGCGACGTTCTGGCCCTTGCGCAGTTCGCCGTTGTGAATGCGGACCAGGGCGAGACGGCCGAGGAACGCCGAGGCGTCCAGGTTGGTGACGTGCGCCTGCAGCGGCGCGGTCGGATCGCCCTTCGGCGCGGGGATGTTTTCCAGCAGCACGTCGAACAGCGCGTCGAGGTTCTCCGCGGCCGGCGCGTTGCCGTTCTCCGGACGTTCCTTGGACGCCTTGCCCTCCCGCCCGGAGGCGTACAGCACCGGAAGGTCGAGCGCGAGCTCGGCGGCCTCGGCGGCGGCGTCGTCCAGATCGGAGGCCAGGTCCAGCAGCAGGTCGTGGCTTTCCTCGACGACCTCCTCGATGCGGGCATCGGGGCGATCGGTCTTGTTCACGACCAGGATCACCGGCAACGACGCGGCCAACGCCTTGCGCAGCACGAACCGGGTCTGCGGCAGCGGCCCCTCGGACGCGTCCACCAGCAGCACGACGCCGTCCACCATGGACAGGCCGCGCTCGACCTCACCGCCGAAGTCGGCGTGGCCCGGGGTATCGATGACATTGATGACGGTGACCGAGCCGTCCGGGTGGTGGCGGTGCACCGCCGTGTTCTTGGCGAGAATGGTGATGCCCTTCTCGCGCTCCAGGTCGCCGGAGTCCATCACGCGATCGACGGGCTCGGCCCGCTCGGCGAAGGCGCCCGACTGGCGCAGCATGGCGTCGACCAGGGTCGTCTTGCCGTGGTCGACGTGGGCCACGATGGCGACGTTGCGAAAATCGCGTGCAGACGACACGCCTGAATCCTCCTGCTGTTCGGTATGGGAGCCGACGGTGCTCGGTGTCCTGTGGAAGCGGAACCCTGCGTGGTTACGCAGGTCGCCGCCTCCGGGTCCTGACGCTCACGCCGGGCTCCTTGCAGACAGGTGGAGAATCGAAACTCACCGGGCATCGCGGCCAGCTATACCCTACCGGCAGTCCTTTCGCGCCACGTTTCAGGCATTGCACTTAGGGTACGCTAACCCCCGTGGGCAAGGTCAAAGCAAAGAAGGTTTCCAGCCTGAAACCCAAGAAGAAGTGCTGTCGGAAGAAGACGCGCTGCCTGAAGTGCCCCGTAGTCATCATGCGGATGAAGAAGTGCGAAGCGGCCGGAGTCACCGGCAAGGATCTGAAGAAGGCACTCAAGCAGGCACGCGCCGCCTGACCCCCGCCGCCACCTTTCCGGGGCGGCCCGAGGCGAGTAGTAAGGAGTGTTATGGCCCAGCAGACACTGCTCTCCGATATCGAGATCGCCGAGGCCCTCACCGAACTGCCGGACTGGACCCGGTCAGGGGACACCATGGTCCGCACCGTCAAGGCGCCCACGTTTCCCGCGGGCATCGAACTCGTGCGCCGGGTCGCCGAAGTCGCGGAGGAAGCCGATCACCATCCCGACATCGATATCCGCTGGCGCAACGTCACCTTCAGCCTGTCCACCCACTCCGCGGGCGGACTCACCGCGCTGGATGTCGCACTCGCGCACCAGATAGATCGGCTGTGTTGAATTTGTAGCGCCTACGGTGCTGCGCCGGGCCGCGCACGGAACATGCTCGGTCTCGCTTCGCTCGAAACCGGGAGCTGTGGCCCATCGTTGCGTTGGGCACGGACCAAATCCCGAAGATCTTGCCCGAGCCCGACCGCGCGTGGCACTTACGTCGTACGCGCGGAGCCCTCTGTTGTCACGCGCGCTTCCTCGTCCACGCCCGATCCCGCGTGCCGGGGCCCGAAACGGATGACCCAGAGATAGAACGCCACGACGCCGAGCACGTCGACGGCGCCGAGCCAGGCCAGCACGCCCGGGCGCGAGATGGTCCAGATCGAATCCTGGAAGAAGGACAACACCCACGGCACGCCGACCAACATGGTCACCAGCCAGTACCCGGCGATGATCCGTGCGCCGGGCGCCCGGCGCAGCGGCCCGTAGACCAGCCAGAGCACCATGGGCAGCAACCACACCCAGTGATGCGACCACGAGATGGGCGAGACCATCAGCCCGAACAGTTGCACCATGATCAGCGTGCCGAGCCGGTCGTCCGGGCCGAGCGCGCGCCAGGCCAGCAACGCCAGCACCGCGACCACCAGGACGGCCGCGATCCACCACGGGCCGGACTCCACGTCGTAGCCGAGGATCCGGCTGAGTGTGCCGCGCAACGACTGATTCCACACCGACCCCACCGGGCCGATCCGATCGGCGTCCCCGAGCAGTGTGCCGAAGTACCGGCGCGCCTCGGTCGGCGCGATCAGGAAGCTCAGCCCCACCGTCGCGCCGAAGACCACCGCCGACCACACCACGGTTCCCCAGCGCCTGCGCGCGACGAAGTACAGGCCGGTGATCGCGGGCGTCAACTTGATGCCCGCGACGATCCCGACCAGTCCGCCGGAGATCCACCACCGCGAACTGCGCACCGCGAGCATCCCGCCGAGCACCAGGAACACGTTGACCTGGCCGTAGTCCATCGTGGTTCGCACCGGTTCCAGCCACAGCCCCAGCGCGGTCCAGCCGACGGTCGCGGCCCGCCACTGCGGCGTACGCAGCCGCTGCGCACCGAAGAGCAACTCCAGACTGATGTGCACCACCGCGTACAGCGCCGCGGCGATGGCCACCAACCAGGCCACCGCGACCACGGTGAACGGCAGATAGTGCAGCGGGAAGAACACCAGCGCCGCGAACGGCGGATAGGTGAACGGCAGTGGGAAATCCGGGGTCTTCTCCGCGTAGGTGAAGTCGTAGAGCTGATCGGTCAACAGCGCGGCCGACCCACCGACGTAGACGTGCAGGTCGACGAGGTTCATCCCATTCGCAGACAGCAGCATCCAGAGCAACCGGGCCAGCACGGACAGGCCCAGCACCGACAAAGCCCATCGGAGGTGACGATTCAAATCGCTGGCTTTCGGCTCGGGTGCGGTGCGTCGGTTCAGCACGCCCGGACTTCGATGTTCCGGCGACAGCACGGACGGCACCGATTAGATTAACCGCAGCGCGCTTCCGGTCGGTTCCACCCTCGAACCACCGGTAACATTTGCATCAACTTTCACATCAGTAACATCAGGGCGCGGTATCTTCTGCTAACACTGTTCGTCCACGGCGCCTTCTGGACGCCGCGGCTGTACACATAGCCGCAATGTCCCTAGAGTGACCCCGAAACGATGGCTTTTAGCAATCGAACCCAGATGTACCCGAGGTAAGGACGGCCAGACCAGTGCTTCGCACCCGAGGATCGCGGATCGCATTGTCCGCGCTCGCCATCGCGGCGAGCGCCACGCTCGCCGCGCCGACGACAGCAATCGCGGCCCCCGCGACCGCCCCCGCGGCGCTTACGAACAGCGTGCCCATGGTTCCCGAAGGTGTTCCGGTGGACGCGCTGGCCGCGCTGGCCCCAGCCATCGTCGGCGCCGTCGCCGGCCCGGCGGATATCGCGAGCCCGGCCGGGATCGCGGGCCCGCAGTCGGCCATCCTGGATCAGGCACGCAGGCTGCTGGCCACCTTGAACCTGCCGCCGCAGATCAAGTCGACCTTGGAACGGATCATCACCTTCCTGGACGGCAGCGGCGGTGGTGGTCCCGAGGTGCCGCAGGACGGACCGGCGATCGCGCAGTTCCTGTACCCGACCATCGGCAAGGGCTGCATCGGCCCGAGCGCCGACTCGGTGGGCACCGCCCTGGCCGTTCCCGGCCCGGCCACGCTGCCGCCGCCCGGACCGAGCGCGGGTCAGACCGGGTTCGTCTTCACCGCGCTCGGCACCAAGTCGCCGACGCCGGTGCAGAATCCGCCGATGACGGTGCAGTGGCTGAACCTGGACACCCGCCAGTCCGGCGTCCTGCCGCTGACCGACGAGGCCAAGATCAACCCGGACGGCCCCGCCACGCTGTCCGCGATCGCCGACACGGGCTTCGGCCGCGTCGTCGCGGTCGTCTCCGGCTCGCTGACCACCAAGTCCGGTGACGACGAGGCACGGACCTGCTCGTTCCTGCCGACGCTCGGGTTCTTCACCGTAGGCTGACGCTTTTCGGGCGAGGGCGGCGACTCCATCGGGTCGCCGCCCTCGGTCGTTCCAAGGGAACTCCGCGACAACCTCGAATGGATCCGTCGCGCCGCCCCACGGGCGGTCCGGACTGTGGTAGACCGCTAACTATGGCGACCATCGATCATTCGATACGCACGGCTCGTTCGATCCGCAGCAGACACTCGCACCGCTCGATCCTCTCGATCCGCTCGGAGGGGTCGATCCTGTCCATCGGGTCGGCCTACTCGGTCCTGTCCATCGGCAGCGTGGGCTCGGTACTGTCGATCGGCTCCGTGGGATCGGTCGGGTCGGCGATCTCGTCGTTCTCGTTCGCCAGCCTCGGTTCCGCGTTCTCCGGCCTGTCCCGGTGGTCGCTGTTCTCCTGGCTCGGCGACCACGAAGCCCCGGACAGCCGCCCCACCCTGCGGGTCGTCCCGGACGACGAACCCGACCTGCGCGTCACACCGATAAGCCACTCCCAGACGTAATACTCGGCAGCGCCCGCCGCGCGGCGTGTCCGCATGCTCGGCCTCGCTTCGCTCGGAAGCCGGAGCTGGGCCGATGTGGTCGCGTCGGCTGGAATCACCGCGATCGAAGTGCCCCCACGAGGGCGCTCGCGGCCCGGACTCGGACGCCTACACGAGGTTCACCCGACGGTCGCAGGCCACCTTTCACCGACGCAGCGGGCGTCGATCGTCAGCAGGCCGGCGGCGGACGCTCGGTCGGGGTACAGAGCATCGAGTAAGTCGGCGCCGGAACGTGGATAAGAGTCCGGCCGCTTTCACCACTGCCCGTACTCGGGTGTGAGCACGTTGTTCACATCGATCCCCACCCCGTCGATGGATCGCTTGTCGATCTCGAACTGGTGCAGGTTGGCGGCCGGGTGCACGAAGCCTTTGGGTGTGCCCCAGTTGTGCTGCCAAAACCAGGCGCCCAATCCCGCGGTGCGGGCCAGTTCGATGGTCGGGGTGTTCGCGTAGACGCCGGTGTTCTCCTTGCCGAGCACGGCCTGCCAGCCCAGCAGGTACGGCGCGATCATCGTGGCGAAGTCGACCGCCGAGGGATTGTCGTCGATGGATGCGTAGATGGGCACGTTGTCGGGGCCACCGGCGGTGCGGTGCAACGCGAGCCCGCGCTCGGCGTGCCGCTTGCCCGCCTCCAGCCCGCCGCGCCAGTCCGCGGTGGGCCCCTTGCCGAACTGGTAGCACGAGACGATCTGCAGACCGGCGGCTTTGAGGTCGTCGACTTCGGCGGATCGCAGCGGCTTCCCCGCCATCCACTCGGCGCCGGGCCTGCGGTCGGACACATAACGGATGACGCCGACATGGCCGGCGTCGCGGATCGCCGCCGCTGAGGGGACGCCACCCGCGTAATCGATCAGGGTGCCGAGCGAGGGTTGCGCGGCGGCGGGAGTTGCCGCTGCGGTCACGCCGACCACGGCCGCGGCGGCCGCGTAGGCGAACAGATCACGCCGGGATACCGAAATGGAACGCATCGTCGACTCCTTCGCGCAACCCCGACTTGGATAGCAGCGTGCCCGGCGCACCTTCCCCAGATCACCCGTGCGCCGGGAGCCTCGAACGTGAACTCATTTCACCACATTCACATTGGAACCGCTAGACCCAGGAGAAACACGTTTCACATTCGCCACATCCGCCGCAGGTGATCCGGTCAGACGACACCGTCGATACGTGCGGCCACGTCGATGGTGCGCATGGCGGGATCGGCGAGTTCTTTGCGGATCACGGCCGCCACCTGCGCCACGACCTGCTTCTTGATCCCGGCGAGCGCACCGAGGGCGGCCGCACGCGCGCCGTGCGCGGTGAACTCCATCCGGATGCCTGCCGGGTCCGGCGGCGGCACGTCGATCACCACCCGCAAGGGGTCCGCGGCGCGCGCGGTGAGCACCAACGGCACCTCGACGTCGGCGCGATAGCGATTGGCTTTCAGCACGTCCACCGTGATGTCCAGGCTCACCGGCAGCGTGAGGTCGAACGCGACCGGATCCGCCGACCGGTCCACCAGCCGCGGCATCCGGACCGCTCCCCGGACGGTCACGACCGCACTGGCGCGCGGCCCCGTTCGCAGCGGTCCGACTTCGATCGGCCTGCCCGCCAACCGCTCGACCACGTCGGACACCCGTTCGCGCGTCACGATCCGGGCGAAGAACCGATGCCCGAACTCGTCGTAACCGATCCAGTCGAACGCGGTCCGGTCCCGGTACGGCGAGCGTTTGCCCGCGACCATCGCCTCGACGTCGAACACCAGGTTCCGGCGGGTCTGCGGATCGGCCAGCATGGCGTTCACCCGGGAGGCGACCTCCCGCTGCACCACCCCCGCGATCGGGTCGAGCAGCCATTCCCATGCCGACTCCACCGCTTGGGCGCGCAGCACGAAGCTGATGTCACGCTGGGTGATCGGCGGGATGTCGATGACGATCAGCACGGGCTCGGCGGTGCGGGCGTGCAGCGTCAGATCGATCTCGACCCTGGCCTCCAGCCGCAACTTCCGGCCGCCGAGCAGCACTTTGAGGGTGAGCGACACCGGGACGGTCACGGCGAAGGTCACCCCGGGACCGCTGTGCAGGACGCGCGGCGCGCCGACCTTGCCCTCCGCGACGAAACCCGCGAGTCCGGCCGGGCCGATCGAGACCGGACCGATGGTCAGGCCGCGGCCCGTCATGCCGGAGATCGCGGATTCGATGCGAGCGGCGTTCACGGCGTGCGTGACGAAACGCGCGCCGAACTCGGCGTAGTCGATCCAGGCAGGCGCACTACCCGATTCGTCGGTCGGATGCATCAGTAGTCCCCGGAACCCTCACCTCTCGATGGACACCCGATACGGTACGCGACCGATCTTGTCGCACTCCGGAACGCGCTGGTCAGCCTGGGATCCCCGTCCTGCCGATGAGGGGGAAGCAGGGCGGGGACCGGCGGCGGCGCTGCCGGGCGCCGCCGACTCCATCGTAGGACCATCCGGCGCACCGTTTCACCCGCATATCGGACAGATTCCGCTCCGCGGGAGTGATCTTCACAATCGCCCGAGACCGACCACTCCCGACACCTCGGTCAGCGTGAAGCGGTGGATCCGGACCTCGTCGTACTCGTTGCCGCCGATCGTGGTCACCTGTCCCTCATCGGCCCGCAGGACGATGTTGGTGTGCTGCCCGAACGGACTGGATTCCCCGTACAGCAGCACGTCACCGGTCCGCGGTCGATAGCCCGAGCCGATCGGGACGAATCGGTCGACGCTCTCGTAGTACTCCTGCAAGGTATAGACACCCGGAATTCGCCAGGAGCCCGAATTCGGGTTGGCCAGCGGCGCACCGGCCTCGCGCAGCACCCAGCTGACGAAATCGGCGCACCACGCCTCATCGACGCCTTCCGCGTATTTCGTCCCCGCGCCCGGATCGGCGAATTCGCGCTCGGCGACCGCGACGATTTCGGCCTGGGTGGCGTCGAGCGCCGCACGATCCAGCACCGGGAACTCGGTGAGACGCTCACCCATGTCCGCTCCGTGATCGACGCGGTCTTGCCACCGAAGTGCCCCGGTGATCCCCACGCCGATCACAGCGAGGGCTACCACCGCGAGCGCGATCCACCGCCCCGCTCGCGACTTCGACTGTTGCGCCATCGCTCCCCCGTCCATTCGTGTGATGCTGTTGTCGAGCTTATGGAACTCGACGCGCGAGCGCGCCCGACAGTTCCCGGGGCCATCCGGTCGGTTACGGTGACCGAGCGGAGGCCACCCGTGCGATCCGAAATCGCGTACGGTACCGGCGAAACCGCGCTAGTCTCCGGAGAGACCAGCCGATGGGGAGGTACGGCCCTGGACACGCTGTGGACATTCATCGTGCACCGGCGGCACCAGTTGCTGGTCGACTCCTACCTGCACGTCTCGGCCGTGGTGCAATCGGTGCTGCTGGCCACGGCGGTCTCGGTGCTGATCGGAGTTCTGGTCTACCGCAGCCCGTTCGGCTCCTCGATCGCCTCCGCGCTGGCGGGCGCGGTGCTCACCGTCCCGTCGTTCGCGCTGCTCGGCCTGCTGATCCCCATCCTCGGCCTCGGCGTCGCGCCGACGATCACCGCCCTCGTGGTGTACGCGCTGCTGCCGATTCTGCGCAACACCATCATCGGACTCGCCTCGGTGGATCCGGCCGTGACCGATGCCGCCCGCGGGGTCGGGATGAACCGGCTGCGGGTGCTCGCCCGGATCGAATTGCCGCTGGCCTGGCCGGCGATCCTGACCGGAATGCGGGTGAGCACGCAGCTGATCATGGGCATCCTCGCTCTCGCCGCCTACGCCAAGGGCCCCGGGCTCGGCAACCTGATCTTCTCCGGGCTCGCGCGCCTGGGCAGCCCGAACGCGGTACCGCAGGCTCTGGTCGGCACGCTCCTGGTCGTCGTGCTCGCACTCGTACTCGACGGGATCTACGTCCTGATCGGCCGGCTCACCACCTCGAGGGGAATCCGTGACTGAGACCGAAACCCGCGGCGGCCCCGCGAAATCCGTCGTCTCCGGCGTCGAGATCGAGCTGCACTCGGTGACCAAACACTACCCAGGACAGCGCGATCCGGCTGTGGACAGCGTCTCGTTGACCATCCCGGCCGGTGAGATCGTGGTCCTGGTCGGACCGTCCGGGTGCGGCAAGACCACCACCATGCGGATGATCAACCGGCTGATCGAGCCCACCTCGGGCACGATCACCATCGACGGGCGTGACGCGGCCACGATCCACCCCGACCGGTTACGCCGCGGCATCGGGTATTCGATCCAGCAGGCGGGATTGTTCCCACACCTGACCGTCGCGAAGAACGTCGCGACCGTGCCGGGCCTGATCGGCTGGGACCGGCGGCGCATCGCGGCACGGGTCGACGAGATGCTGGAGCTGGTCGGTCTCGACCCGGACACCTTCCGCGACCGCTATCCCCGCCGGTTGTCCGGCGGCCAGCAGCAACGCGTCGGCGTGGCCAGGGCGCTCGCGGCCGACCCGCCCGTGCTGCTGATGGACGAGCCGTTCGGCGCGGTCGATCCGATCACCCGGGGCTCGCTGCAGAACGAGTTGCTGCGCCTGCAAGGCGAACTCGGCAAAACGATCGTCTTCGTCACCCACGATTTCACCGAGGCGGTCAAGCTCGGCGATCGCATCGCCGTGCTCGGCGACCGATCCCGAATCCTGCAATACGACACACCCGCGGCGATCCTGGCCGACCCGGCCGACGAGACGGTCGCCGGCTTCGTCGGCGCCGACGCCTCGCTCAAACAGCTCACGCTGACCCGGGTCGGGGACGTCGAACTCGGCGACTGCCCCACCGCCACCGAGGAGGACCCCGCCGACAAACTGCGCGCCGCGCTGGCAGATCGGGACCGGCCGTGGGCGCTCGTGCTGGACGGTCAGGGCCGTCCACGCCGCTGGGTCTCGGTCGAGCAACTGGCGCACGCCGACTCGCTGCGGGGCCTCGGCGCACCGGTACCGGAGTCCTTGTCGCTGAAATCGACGCTGCAGGACGCGCTGGAAGCTTTGCTGGCGCAACAGAACGCGACCGCGGTGGTGACCGGGACGCGCGGCGAGTACGTCGGGCTGATCACCATCGACACCCTGGTCGGGCACCTGTCGGCCCTGCGTGCCGAGCACGGAGCGGACGGCGCCGCGACGGACGGCGCGCCGTGACCACCGCCCTCGCCTCACCCGCCGCCCAGCGCAGGGCCGAGCGGATCCGTTTACTCGTCCAGCCCGTGCTCGTGCTCGTGCTTACCGCGGGCGTGCTGGTGTGGGCCTTCGCCCGCGACCTCAGCGTCACGCAGCGAGCGAGCCTGAACGCGGGCAACGTCGCGACCGTCACCTGGCAGCACGTGCTGATCACCGGGACCGTGGTGCCGATCGTGCTCGCGGTGGCCGTGCCGCTCGGCACGCTGCTGACGAGACCTGGCTTCCGGCGCCTCACACCGGTATTCGTGGGCATCGCGAACATCGGCGCGGCCGCACCGGCCATCGGGCTGATCGTGTTGTTCTATCTGGCCACCCGCACCACCGGCTTCTGGATCGGCGTGGCGCCGATCGCGTTCTACTCGCTACTTCCGGTGCTGCGCAACACCATCCTGGGCTACCAGCAGGTGGACCGCACGCTCATCGATGCGGGCCGCGGTCAGGGGATGTCGGCCGTGACGGTGTTGCGCCGCATCGAATTCCCGCTCGCGGTGCCCTACATCCTGGCCGGGCTGCGCACCTCCCTGGTGCTCGCGGTCGGCACCGCGACACTGTCTTTCCTGGTGAGCGCGGGCGGGCTCGGTATCCTGATCGACACCGGCTATAAACTGCGCGACAACGTCACCCTGGTGGTCGGCGCGGTGCTCGCGGTGGCGCTGGCACTGCTGGTGGACTGGCTCGGCGCGCTCGCCGAAGAATTCCTCGGGCCGAGGGGGCTGAAATGACCCGGGCTTGGCGCGCGCTCGCTCTCGGGCTCGGGTTGGCACTGGTGGCCGCCTGCGGGCTGCAATCCGGCGGCGCGGTGCCGCTGCGGGTGGGGCCGGGCAGCATCCGCCCGATTCCCGCACTGAACGGTGTGCCTGTCACGGTGGGTTCCAAAGATTTCACCGAACAGAACATCCTCGGGTATCTCATCGAGTTCGCCCTGACGGCAGCCGGTGCCGAGGTCCGTGACCTGACCAACATCCAGGGTTCCAACAGCGTGCGCGACGCCCAGTTGCACGGGCAGATCGACCTCGCCTACGACTACACCGGCACCGGCTGGATCAACTACCTCGGCAACGAGACGCCGGTGCCCGACGAGATCGGCCAGTTCGAGGCGGTGCGCGACGCCGACCTCGCCGCGCACGGGATGGTGTGGACGGCGATGGCGCCGATGAACAACACCTACGCGCTGGTCATGAGCGCGCGGACCGCGCAGGAGACCGGCGTGCGCACGCTGTCGGACTACGCCGGGCTGGCCGCCGCCGATCCGGCCGCCGCGGCCATCTGCGTCGGCACCGAATTCAATGTCCGCCAGGACGGATTCCCCGGCCTGGCCCGCAAGTACGAGATCGACACGGGCAAGGTGCGCAAGCAGATCGTGCAGGACGCGGTGGTCTACCAGGCGACCGCCGACGGCAGACAGTGCCGGTTCGGCTCGGTCGCCGCCACCGACGGACGCATCCCGGCACTGAATCTGGTCCTGCTGCAAGACGATCGCGGGTTCTTCCCGAAATACAACGCGGCGCTGGTGATGCGCGAGAGCTTCGCCGACGAGCATCCGGAGGTGATCGCGGTCATGACGCCGATCTCGCAGCGCCTCACCAACGAGACCATCACCGAACTCAACCGTCAGGTCGACGTGGACGGACGCGAACCCGCGGAGGTGGCCCGGGACTGGATGGTTGCCCAGGGGTTCGTCACCGCGCGCTGAGGCCGCGACTCACCGACACGACCGCTTAGTTGGTGCGGTCGTCTCTCATCCCACGCGCAGATGTCACAGTGTTGGGCGATGTTTCTGTCCTCGGGGTGGTGGCCGCATGATCAGAACCGTTCTACGAACCGGTACCAGTTGCCTTCGAGAGGCGTGTAGCCGACGTCGCCGTCGTAGCGGGGTGGGCCCTGTGTGGGGGCGCCGTGGGGGAAATAGGCGAATCCGACGGAATCGATGAGTCCTCCGTCGGTGTAGAGCAGGCAGCCGTCGTCGCGTTCTACCACCGAGGTGATGGTGTAGACGCCGTACCGGCCGTGGGCCGAGGCGTCGCAACTGGTTGCGAGGCGTTCGAGACTGCTGCTGGAAACCCGCCATCCGAGGTCCTCGGGAAGGTCGGCCCACGCCAGGGCATAGGTCAGCGCGACCGCGCCGGGCGCGAGGAGGAGCCGCCGGTAGCGGCGGTGACGGATCGCACCGAACAGCCCGATCACCAGCCACAGCGCGCCCAGCAGTACCAGTGCCCAGCCCGCGAGCACGAGATACGGAAACGCGGCGTCCGACATCAGCAACCACAGCGTCGCTACGCAACACACGCTCACCAAAAGCGTGATCACCGCGATCGACACGCTCCACCACCGGGCTGCGGTCCGAGCGGGTTTGCCTTGCCGGCACAGCTCGTCGTCGTGTTCGGTGTTGGTCATCGAGTCGCGCCTCCTTGCGCCGAAGCCGCGCCGTTCTGTTCGAGAAGCCGCGGTTGGAGCGGATCGTGTCGGGGGCTCGGCGTATCGCGAAAGAAAGACAGCGGAACTCTTGGTAGAGAGGGTTTGTCCGTCCGAGACAACTCCGGAACCAAAAGTTCCCCCGCAAGGCGGGCCGCGCCGCAGCGAACGTTACCGGCTCATCACCACCTTGGGCGACCATCGCCGTCAGCGACCGAACTGGTGCAGCTGCTTCACCAGCGGTGGCAGATCGAAACACTCGTCCCGCATTCGGAGGTCCGATCCGGCCGAGCCGGGTGCCCGCGCTCGACGCGTGAGCATCGGCCCCAGCCGGAGCCACTCCCACGCTCAGCGCGGCTCGCGCCCCAGGTAGCGCAGCAGACCGGCGACGGCATCATCGGCCGGGCCGTCGACGATCGCGGCGTAGGCCCCCCACTGCCGCAGCGGTTCGACGATCTCCGCCGTCTCGCCGCTGCCGGGCGCCGGGTGACCGGCCCGGGCGGCGGTGAGCAGGTGCGTGGCCAGTTCGCCGGTCAACGGGGACGGCTGACCGGTCGCGATCGCGATGTCCCAGGCGTGGACCGCGGCATCCAGCGCGCACATCGCGGCGGCGACCGGAGTGGCGAGTGCGCCGTGCGGCAGCGGCGTCGGCACGGTCTCGGTGGCGTCGTCCACGGTGCTCCAGGCGAGGGCGGTCTGCTCGATCGCCACTCGCACCAAGTCGGCGGGAGTACCGTCGACCGCGCCGGACGGCTCGAACGGGTTGTAGGCAGGGCCATCGCCGATGCCCAAGAATTCGGCGAACGCCAACTGGTCACCCGCGGCGTGCTGGACGACCTGTGTCACATCCCATTCCGAGCACGGGGTGGGCAGGTGCCACTGGTCGGCCCGCACACCGGCGACGACGCTCTCCAGCGCGTGGTAGGAATCGGCGAGCACGTCCCGCCAGACGGGGAGCAGAGTCGCGGCGGCGGTGGTGGCGTTCATATCGGAGCCTCTCGGTCGTTTTCGGTGCTGACCCAAGCTTATGGCGGCATTAGGCTACTTTCGTTCCTAAATCCGAAGGAGGAAAAAGTGGCCTCGACCACTCCGCGACTGCTGCGGTTGCTCGCGTTGCTCCAGGACCGCGCGCACACCGGCCGCGAGCTGGCCGAGCGCCTCGACGTCACCGATCGCACCCTGCGACACGACATCCAGCGCCTGCGCGAGCTGGGCTACCCGGTGCACGCCGAACGCGGCGCGATCGGCGGCTACCGGCTCGGCCGCGGCGCGACCATGCCGCCCTTGCTGCTGGACGACGACGAGGCGGTGGCCGTCGCGGTCGCGGTCGGGCTCGCCGAAGACGGCTCCACCGGCATCGCGGACATCGCCGAGCAAGTCACGAAAGCACTGGGCAAACTGGATCAGATCCTGCCGAAACGCTTGCAGCGCAAAGTGTCCGCGCTGCGGGAGGCGACGGCGATCGGCCCGGCCACGACCGGATCACGCGAGCCGGACGCGCCGGTCCCCGCCGCCGTGCTCACCACCCTGGCGGGCGCCATCCGCGACGGCGCGACGGTCCGGATCGCCGTGAACGACTCGTCCGCCGAGATCGAGCCGTACCGGTTGATCAACTGGCAGCGCCGCTGGTATCTGGTCGCCTACAGCCTGGAAGACCATTCGTGGAGCGCGTTTCCGGTGTCCCGGATCAGCCACGCCGAGCGCGGTTCCCGCCGCTTCGCCGCACGCTCGCTTCCGGATGACGATCTCGTCGCCTTCGTCATGCGCCACGTCGCCACCACGGGATGGCGGGTGCAGGCACGGGTCACCGTGCTCGCGCCCGCCGAGACGGTCATCGCCCGCATCAATCCCGCTGTCGGCGTGGTCGAGGCCGTGGACGCGGAGACCTGCGTGCTCTACACCGGCGCGGATGCGCTGGAGACCATCGCGATCTACCTGTCCATGCTGATGATGGACTTCCGCGTCGACGGGCCGCCGGAGCTGGTCGCCCATATCCGCACCCTCGCCCGCCGGTACACCGAATCCGTCGCCGACGCCTGAACGCGACTGATCAGTCCTCGGCCGACAAGCACACGGCACCGGGCCGGATGTCGGCAGGCAAGGCGGCCACCGGCCACACGATGTGGCAGCGGCAGCACGTACGGAGCATTCCGGCTACTGCCGGGGTCCTACTCGCGCGCAGTCGCCTTCTCCCTCACGGACCCGCAATCACGCACACGGACACCGACCCGGCTGAACCCGGATCGGCACCCGATACCGACCCGGCCGAATTCAGCTCGGTACCGCCGGTAGGCCGGTCGTCAGGAATGCCCGGTCGTGGTCGCCGCGTCGGCGGTCTTCCGCATCGGGATCAGCGCGGTCAGGCCGATCGCGATCAGCGCCGCCACCATCGCGATGAGGAAGGTGGTGTGGAATCCGTCGCGCGAGGGCAGCAAGTGCGGGCCCAGCTGCATGGTCATATGCGCCAGCACCACGCTCATCACCGCCGCGGAGGTCGACGTACCGATCGAGCGCATCAGCGAGTTCAGTCCGTTGGCCGCCGCGGTCTCGGTGATCGGCACCGCGCCCATGATCAGCGCGGGCATCGCCGCGTACGCCAGGCCGACGCCACCGGCGACGATCACCGAGGCGAGCATGATCTCCCAGACGCTGTTCATCAACACCACCGCGCACAAGTACCCGACGGCGATCACCGCCGATCCGAGCGCGAGGGTGACCTTGGGACCGCGGCTCGCCGACAGCCGGGCCGACACCGGTGAGAGCAGCATCATCACGAAACCGGTGGGCGCCAGCGCCAATCCAGCGCTGACCATCGACAGCCCGAAGCCGTATCCGGTCTGCTCCGGCGCCATCAGCAACTGCGGGAAGGTCAGCGACATGCCGTAGAGCGAGAATCCGACGGCGATCGAGGCCGCGTTGGTGAACAGCACTCTCGGCCGCGCCGAAACCCGCAGGTCCACCAGCGGTGCACGCTGCCGAAGTTCGAAAGCGCCCCAGCCGAGGAACACCACGAGAGACACCGCGAACAGGGTCAGGATCGGGGCGCTGGCCCAACCCCAGTCCGCGCCTTTGGTGATGGCGATGAGCAGCGCGAGCAGCGCCACCGACAGGCCGATCGCACCGCCGAAGTCGAATCGGGCGGGCGTGCGCACCGGCGACTCCGGCACGAAAACGAAAACCACGGCGGCGCAGACGACGCCGAGCGCGGCGGAAGTCCAGAACAGCACGTGCCAGTTCGTGTTCTGCGCGATCGCCGCCGCGACCGGCAGGCCGATCGCGCCGCCGACACCGAGCGTGGCGCTCATGATCGCCATGGCGGAACCCACCCGCTCGGCGGGCAATTCGTCCCGCATGATGCTGATGCCCAGCGGAATGGCGCCGACCGCCGCACCTTGCAGCGAGCGGCCGACGATCTCGGGCAGCAGTGTGGAGAACGACGCGCAGACCACCGAACCGGCTACCAGCAGCAGCAAATTCGCGAACAGGATGCGGCGCTTGCCGAACATGTCGCCGAGACGGCCGCTGATCGGAGTAGCCACCGCGCCCGCGAGCAGCGTGGCCGTGACGACCCAGGAGGCGTTGGACGCGGAAGTGTGCAGCAGCGTGGGCAGGGCGGGAATGATCGGGATGACCAGCGTCTGCATGAGCGAGACGACAACACCGACCATGCCGAGCGTCGCGATGAGCAAGGCCGGCGCGGGACGCCGGTCGCTGGAATCAGAGACGGTCGAAGACGCGTCGGCGGTTACAGTCACATGTGCACGGTACATATGGTGTGTATGCTGCACAATTTGGTATCGACGTGATCCGCGCGACATAGTGGGGCATGTCCGATTCCGGTCCCGGCGACGACGCAGCGCTGAGCCGCCTCGCCTTCGAACTCTCGCTACTGTCCAGGCACTTCCCCGCCGCGCTGCTACGGCGCCCCGGCTTCCAGCTCGACCGTTCGGCGTATTTGATCTTGACCAGGCTGGAATTGGACCACCCGTTGAGCCTCCGCGAGTTGTCCGAAGCGTTCCAGCTGGACATTTCCACGATCAACCGGCAGGTCGGAGCAATGCTCAGACAAGGCTTGGTCGACCGGGTGCCCGACCCCGACGGAGGCATCGCCCGCAAGATCCGCGCCAGCGCGAAAGGACTGGAGTCACTGGCCTCCGACCGTATGCAGAGCCGGCAGGGTATCGGCGCCGTAGTGGCCGACTGGACCGAGTCCGACATCGACCGGCTCAGCAAGCTCATCGCGCGCTTCAATCAGTCGGTCGAGGACAAAGAGCACAATCCTTGGCCGCGCCCGCCCGAACTCGCGTGACATACTGTCAAGAGTCACATCGGGCGACGAACACCGCGTGGTGAGACAACTGCCTGGTCGCGCCGATCGGTATGCTTCTCGCGGGTGGACTCGTCTTCGCCGCCGCGGCTCAGGCGAGCGTCTACTGACCGCCAGTCCTGGGTCACGCCAGCGGGGAAAGAAACGATGGGCGTCCTGATATAGGCGGCTAGCCGCAGACCTGCCGCTGCGCATCCCGCAATGCGACCGCGAGCGGATCCTGCGACAGGCCATAAGGGTCGATGCTGTTGCGCACCAACCAGATGGCTCCACCGACCACCATGCACAGCGGAGTCGGCGGCTGGGACGGTGGATTCGCCTGCGCGATCGTCGTTGCCCCTGCCATGAACGAACCGGCGATTACCAACACAGCGAGCATTTTTCGCATCGTGGTGTCCTTTCGTCGCCGCACAGCGTACGCCGAATCCCACAGCTCGACCGGCGAACGCGAAGCTGCGGCCGACTAAGCGCGCGAACCAGACACTTCGCCGCCGATACCCGAGAACGGCACGGCGATTTCAGAATGACGACGAGAAAGAAGGCCGACGTGGATAGTGGCGATGCCACCGCCGAGCACTTCGCCGACCGCCTGGTGGCGTCGGCCCTCGGCGCCATCGACATGCTCGCGATCCATTTGGGTGACCGGATGGGCTGGTATCGAGTACTGGCCGAACACGGTCCCACCGACGCCGTGGAACTGACTCGTCACGCGGGCGGCGACGAGCGCTATGCCCAAGAATGGCTGGAGCAGCAGGCCGCCACCGGAATCCTCGCCGTCACCCCGGACCACCGGTTCGAGCTGCCCCACGGCGCCGCGGAGGTGCTCACCGACGCCACCAGCCTGAATTATCTGGCGCCGTTGGCGCGCATGCTGGCCGCCGCGGCGGTACAGACACCGGCACTGGTGCGGGCCTACCGGGACGGCGGCGGCGTCAGCTGGTCGGAGTTCGGCACGGACATGCGCGAAGCGCAGTCCGACATGAACCGGCCGTGGTTCGAGCAACGGCTCGCCACCGCGCTGGCCGAGGCACCGGATGTCGCGGCGGCACTGTCCCGGCCGGGCGCACGGGCCGCCGACGTCGGCTGCGGCGGCGGCTGGTCCAGCATCGCGCTGGCCAGGGCGTATCCGGATCTTGCCGTGGACGGATTCGACATCGATGAACCGTCCGTGGCCATGGCGAACCACAATGCCGGCGAGGCCGGCGTCTCGGATCGAGTGCGATTGCACCGCGCCGATGCCGCGTCCGCCTTGGGCGAGTGGGTCTACGACGCGATCTTCGCCTTCGAGTGCCTGCACGACATGCCCTACCCGGTCCAGATGCTGGCCGCCATGCGCCGGGCGGTACGTCCCGGCGGCGCGGTGGTCGTCATGGACGAGGCGGTAGCACCCGAGTTCCGGGCACCCGCCGACGACCTCGACCGGTTGATGTACGGGTTCAGCCTGCTGATCTGCCTGCCGGACGGCCGCGCCCATCCCGGTTCGGCTGCCACCGGCACCGTCATGCGCCGGCACACCCTGCGCCGTTACGCCCGCGACGCGGGTTTCACCGAGGTCGAGGTGCTTCCGATCGATGGCTTCGGCTTCTGGCGCTTCTATTCCCTGATTCCCTGAGCGCGCGCAGGCAGCGACGAGCCGGAACGCGAGATCGTCATGCGATATAGGGATATTCGGCACGAGCCGACCGCAGTGCGCGCCCCCACCAGACCAGCTGACCGAGCAACTGATCGACCGCGACCATCGGCATCTCCGGGTCCGTCGGCTGTCCAGCGGAATCGAACCGCCTGCCCGCATCGTGAAAGCTCACCGTGTCGCGCACGGTGACCGCGTGCAGCTCGGCGAACACCTGCCTGAGGTGCTCGACCGCGCGCAAGCCGCCGGAGATACCACCGTAGGACACGAATCCCACCGGCTTGGCCCGCCATTCGGTGTAATGCCAGTCGATGGCGTTCTTGACCGACGCCGGATAACTGTGGTTGTACTCGGGTGTCACCACGACGAAAGCGTCCGCCGCGGCCAGTCGAGGCGCGACCGCTGCCAGCGCCCGTGCCGCCTCGGGTTCCGGATGGTGCGAAAGCCGCTCCGGCAAGGGTGTTTCGGCGAGATCGACGACGTCGACGGTGACGTCGTCGCGCCGGCCGGCGTGTTCGGCGAACCAGGTGGCGACGGTCGGGCCGAAGCGGCCCACACGGGTGCTGCCGACAATCACGGCGAGCTGAATCGGGTTGTCGGACATCGTGGTTCCCTTCGACGCGTACGTTGCACAGAACAGCGTCGGACCTGAACCACGCTTCAGGTCAAATCGGTTCGCTCGCCGATCAGACCTCCAGCTCTCCTTCGATGCCCTTCAGGCGGTGGCGGGCCATCGCCAGATTCGCCCGGCCCCGGTCCAGCGCCAGGTAGAGGAACAGGCCCTTGGATTTGCGGCCGGTCATCGGCCGGATGATGTGGTACTGCCCCGACAGCGTGATGAGGATGTCCTCGATGTCCTCCTTGAGCCCCAGCTGGTCCATGGTCCGCATCTTGGCGCGCACCACCTCGGTGTTGCCCGCGCCGGCGACCTGAAGGTCCAGGGACTTGGAACTGCCGAGCATGCCCAGCGCCATACCGCTGTTGTAGTCGACCACGGCGGCGCCGATCGCGCCGTCGATCACCATCATGTCTTTGAGTGCCAGATCCATATTGGACATACCTGTTCCTTTCAGTGGGTTTTCGTTGTCTGTTCGCTTCGTGTCTCGGTCGCCACCGGAGTCAGCAAATCGGCGATCGCTCGGGCCGCCGGACGGGATTCCAGATGCAGCCGACCGATGTTCACCTCCGGAGCGGCCAGGACGGTCAGCGACGTCCAGCCCGCCGCGTAGATGACCACGTGCCCGCCGGTGCCGTGCACCACCACCTCACTGAACCCGCCGCCGTGCGCGGTGGTGGCCAGCCGGTGGGACAGTGACAGTTGCGAGGCGGCCATCGCGGCCATTCCGTTCGGCTCGATCTGCGGGGGTAGATCGTGTGCGACGAGCAACCCATCGTTGGATGCCACCAGCGCACCGGTCAGCCGCGGGACGCGATCGCGCAGTGCCTTCAGCTCCGTCAGCACCGCCGCGTTCGGTTCGGGTCCGGACATCGCCACCTTGGTCAACCTTCCCATCACATTGCCGAGCAGTTTCTTCCGCGCGGTCACGCGAGCTCCTCCAACGCCGCTTGCAGGCGGACGAGCAGATCCCGGTCCGGCGGGTCCGAACGCTCGGCGACGGGGGCGGGCGCCGAGTGCCGCCCACGGCGTCGCGGAAGCCGACCCGGCTCGGCGCTCACAGGTGCGAGCGCTACGGGCTCGACGGCTACCGGTTCGGGCGTGTCCGGCGGGGCCACCACCGGAACAGACGCCCCGGTGGGCGGCTCGATCAGCCCCGCGGCGGTCAGATCCCGCACCGCGACCAGACATCCATAGGTGGTGCGGCCGAGTTCGCGGCCGATCCCAGCGACACTGCGCCGGGAATCGACGGCGGCCAGCACCTCGGCTTGCCCCCCGGTGAGCACCAGGCGCCGGCGCCGCACCCGGCGCACCGGCACGACCGGGACCCGATCGACCAGGTCCGCGGGCCACGGCCCGGACTCCGGGTCGCCGCGCCGCGCACACTCCTGCACTAGAGCCCGGGGAGTGATGTGACAGACCGGGGCCAGCCAGTGCGGTGGGGCCGGACGGAACTCGGGCACAGCCGGTGAGGCCAGCAAGAAGTAGGCGGCATCGAAAACCGACAGCAACGCGAGAGTTTCCAGCCGAGGTCGCCCCAGCACACGGCCGGGATCTCCCGCCCCGGCGCGCCGCCAATCCTCGGCGGTCGCCACACCCGCCTCGACGACCAGCCGGTCCAGTCCCGTGGTGCGGCGGCAATCGGCGGAAACGATCGCGCCCTCCGCGAGATGAAACGCACCGTCGCCCGCGCGCAGCACGCCCGTCCGTCCTTCCTGCTCCAGCCGCCGCAATTCGACCGCGAGTTCAGGACTCATCGGCGTCCTCGGCCAATTCATCGAGAATTCCGCGCAGCTGATATCGGGCCATCGCGAGATTCCCGGTGTCCTCGTCGAACAGCACGTGCACGAAAAGCCGCCCGTCGAAGTCGCCGTTCACCAGGTTCAGCAGGTGGTATCCGCGGGTTCCGCAGACGATGATCTCGGTGACGTCGTCACCATCGCTCGACAATGCCGGGCAGGCAAGCACCGAACGCACCACATCCGTTGTGGCGGCGGCATCTTCGTGCTCGTCGAGCAGGTCGCGCCTGCCGTCCGCGGCGATCGCCAGACCGCTCGCACCGTCCACCAATGTCACACTGCGCGCACCGGGAATATCCATGATGCGTTTCAGACAACCGTCGATACCGATCACGCGCCACCACTTGTCATGTGAGGGGTTTACGGATTCCAGACGCTACACACGCGCACCGCACGATGTACAGCAAATCGTGGAGAAATTTCCGGTAAAAAACATTTCCCCTGGCAGTGCGGAATAAATACCTCCCGGTATTCAATACCTATTGGTATTCAATACCTTTCGGTTTTCGATCTCGACCCGCCCGGCCGGCCACAATAAGTCCTCGATACGGTCGCTCGAATGCTTCGGTGCCACATACGCGACACGCCTGCGACTGCGCACGCACGGGCATGCACAGTCGCCACCGCACGGCCTTCGCCGCTGTGCGCCGCACACCGGAGCAGGCCCGGCCCGGAAGACCGGTGCGCCGAGCAGTCATTTCGCAGCAATTACAAGATCGGCGATACGCCGGACGAGATCAGCCCGCGGTGAGGCCGGTGGAGATCTTGACCACGACCTTGTCGTCGGTCACCTCCTGCACCGTGACGGTGCTTCCATCGGCGGACCGGGTCTCCCCGACCGGGACGGTGACCTCCTGACCACCCACCGACAGGGTGACCAGATTGCCGTTCACAGCAATGAGTTTCGCTTCGATGCCCAAGATGCTCGCTTTGGCGTCCACACCACGGGCGAATGTCACCGTGCAGCCGCTCACGGCGCATTCGGTTTTCGTACCAGGGCCTTCCGTCGTGCAGGCAGCGACGCCGAGCGGAGTCACCAAAGCGAACAAGGACACTGCGACAAGCCGACGAAAAGCCACACGCTCAGTGTAGAGCCGACCGTCCTCCCTGTCCGGAGCGTTCGTCGCGCTTCTACGCCTTGCCGCGCAGGTAATCGCTCACCACGGCAGCGCCGAGACCGTCCGGATCGGGCGCCACCACGCGGCCGCCGCTGCGGCGGGCCATCAAGTCGACGAACGCGGCCAGGCGCGGGTCCTCCCCGAGCATGAACACCGTCACCGACGCACCCAGCTTCGCCAAGGCGTCGACCTGAGCCATCGTCACGGCCAGCGTGCGCTGCGCGGGCGGCCAGTTGAAGTACGTCTCGCCGTCCGGCTCCAGATGGGCGGTCGGCTCGCCGTCGGTGACCACGAGCACGACCGGCACCGCGTCCGGATGCCTGCGCAGATGTCCCGCGGCCAGCAGCAGTGCGTGGTGCAGATTGGTGCCCTGCTCCCAAACCCCTTCCAACGCGGTCAGTTCGCCGACGTCCACGGTCGCCGCGTGCCTGCCGAAGGTGATCACGCTCAGCGCGTCGGAACGGAACCTGGTGGCGATCAAGTGGTGCAGCGCCAAGGCGGTGCGCTTCATCGGCACCCACCTCCCGTCCTGCACCATCGACCAGGACGTATCGACGCACAGCGCGACGGCGGCCCTGGACCGCTGCTCGGTCTCCATGATCTCGACATCGGAGACGTCCAGCCGCACCCGGCGATTGCCCGTCGACGCCGACCGCAGCACGGCATTACGCACGGTTCGCGACACGTCCCACGGCTCGGTGTCGCCGAACCGCCAGGCCCGGGAACTTCCGGTCGGCTCACCCGCGGCGCCCGCCAGGGCCGTATCCCGTTCCCCGCGGCGGGAGCGCAGGCGTCCGATGACATCACGCAGCGCCACCTCACCGAGCCGTCGCAAAGCCTTGGGCGTCAGCCGCAGTGAGCCGTCCTGCGCCCGCTCGAAGATGCCTTGCCTGCGCAATTCGCGCTCCAGTTCGGCCAGCCGGGCGGCATCCACGCTCGCGTCCGCACCGAGGTGGCGGGCCAGCGCCTCCAGGTCGATGTCCTCCAAACGGGCTCCGGCATAGGACTGACCGAGTTGCTCGGCGAGCGCGTCGAGTTCGGCGAGGTCCTGCAAGGCCTGCGCGCCTTCGCCCAGGCCGAGCGGGTCGTCGCCGCGAAACCGCCGCCCCGAATTCCAGTCCTCGCCGGGACGCAGCGCCCGCAGATGCGCGTCCAGCGCGGCGACCTGCTGGGCGATCCCCGGATCGCCGAACGCTTGACCGATCAGCTCGGACAACTCCGCGCGCTGCTGTTCGGACATCGAATTCATCATGCGCTGCGCGGCGGCGGCGCGGGCGGCGAGCGCGTCGATCAATTCCTCGGTGTCGCGCGGATTCTCCGGGAAGAACTCCCCGTGCGCGGCCATGAATTCGGCGAACCGCTGCTCGGTGTTCTCTCCCCGTGCGTGGGCGGCGAGCAGGTCGTTCAAGTCGGACATCATCCGCCCGACCCGTTCGACGTCCTGCGGGGTGGTGTTCCGCAAGGCCTGTTTCATGCCCTGGAAGCGCGATTCCAGCAGCTCGCGGCCGAGCAGGTCACGGATCTTCTGATAGTTGCCGCGACCGGTCTCGGATCGCCAGGGGTACTCGGCGAGTTCGGTGACGGCGGCGGCCGTACTCGACGGCAATGCGTCCAGTTGCGCTTCGGCGAACCTGGCGTCGTCGGAGGGGTCGGGGAACAGAGCGCCGCGCTCGGCTTCCAATGCCTCTTCCAGCAGTTGCCGGACCTGCTGCAACGTGCCGTCCAGCCGGTGGCTCCCGGCGATCTCCGCGCGGCGCTGCCACAACCGGCGCGTCAGCTCCTCGAGCCCCGGCATGGTGCGGGTGCCGCGCCGCAACAGCTCTTGCAGGGCGTTGCGCGGCGAACTGCCCTCCATCACGTCGCGACCGATCCGGTCCAGCGCCTCCCGCAGGTCCAGCGGCGGCGCCAACGGATCAGGCCCCTCGTGATAGGGGCCGTAGGAGTAGCGGTCGGGGGTGGTCACGACGCCTCGCCGGGAACAGCGGCGGTCATCGGCCGTACACCGCCGAGCCGTCGTCGGTGTCCTTCGCGATCTGCCGGGCCAGGTAGAGCGCCTCCAACGCGAATTCGACAGCCGAGGCGATGCGGGGCGGCGGATCGGCCGCGTCGACACCGAGCCGCCCGGCGACTTCATGCAGCACGGGCAGTTCGGGTAGCGCCGCGAGAACTTCCTCACCGGGGACGCGTTCGCCGGTGGTGACCAGATGCCCATCGCCGACCGCCTCGGCCAGTGGGCGCAGGTTCAGGCCACCGAGCAACGCCCGCGCCGTCTCGGAGAACGAGCGGCGCAGCAGATGGGTGAGATGTTCCTGCTCACGCCCCTCCTCGCCGGATTCGAACTCCAGCTTGCCGCGCAACACCGCGGGGACGGATTCGAGGTCGACGGGCCGCGCCACCGCGGGACTCTCCCCTGTCACCGCCGACCTGCGCAGCGCCGCGGCGGCCACCGTCTCGGCCGCGGCCACGGCGAAGCGCGCGGACACCCCCGAACGCTGGTCGATCGCGGACGACTCGCGCAGCTGCCGCACGAACCGAGCGAGCACCTCGATCAGCGGATCCCCCACCTCGGCCACCAGCTCGGCTTCCTGGCGCACCAGCGCCACCTCGGCCTCGACGCTGAGCGGGTAGTGGGTGCGGATCTCCGCGCCGAACCGGTCCTTCAGCGGCGTGATGATGCGGCCGCGGTTCGTGTAGTCCTCCGGGTTCGCGGTGGCGACCAGCAACACGTCCAGCGGCAGGCGCAGCGTGTAGCCGCGGACCTGGATATCGCGTTCCTCCATCACGTTCAGCAGCGCGACCTGGATGCGTTCGGCGAGGTCGGGCAGCTCGTTGATCGCCACGATGCCCCGGTGCGCGCGCGAGACGAGCCCGAAGTGAATGGTCTCGGGATCACCGAGACTGCGCCCTTCGGCGACCTTGACCGGGTCGACGTCACCGATCAGGTCGCCGACGGAGGTGTCGGGCGTGGCGAGCTTTTCGGCGTACCGTTCCGAGCGATGCCGCCACACGACGGGCAGATCGTCGCCGAGTTCCGCGGCCAGCCGCCGACCGGCCGGGCTGATCGGGTCGAGCGGGTGTTCGCCCAGTTCGGCGCCTGCGATCACCGGCGTCCATTCGTCCAGCAGGCCGACCAGGGAGCGCAGCAGCCGGGTCTTCCCCTGGCCGCGCTCCCCGAGCAGCACGACGTCGTGCCCCGCCAGCAGCGCACGTTCCAGCTGCGGGACGACCGTCCGGTCGAATCCGACGATGCCGGGCCACGGGTCGCCGCCGGAACTCAGCAGCGCGAGCAGGTTCTCGCGGATCTCGGTCTTCACGCCACGCGGTAGATGGCCGGCCGAACGCAGGTCGCCCGCGGTCGTGGGCAGGTGTGCGGGAACTTTCACGAATTCGACGCTACGTCCATTTCGCCATCGGGTCGACCGGGACAGGAACGCACGCCCCGGCCCGGCGGCATGCTTCGAACGGGCGACGAGGAACGGCCGCCTCGGTTCGCGCCGGGTTCGTGCATGAGCGCGCCGTCGCCCGAACCGGCGAGCCCGTCGAAGCCGGGACGTCCACACGAGAAAAGCCCCCGCGTGAGGGGCTCTTCTCGCATCCGGGACCGACTCCGAGTGAACGCGCTGTCGACCGATCCGCGAGACCTGACGAAGCTATCCGGAGACGAGCCGGACTATCGGGTGGTCAGCTGAGGTTCACTGGTCGCGCGCGGCGCTGTCGCGGTGGGCGTGTCGTCGGCATCGTGCGCGATCGGCGCCCCGTTCGCCGCCACGACCGCGGTAACCGGTTCCATCCGGGCCGGGCGATCGTTGCCGTCCGCGCTTGGGGCGAAGTACTGGGCCATGCCCGCGTTGATCGGCTCCAGGGCACCAGCATTCGACTCGGGGTGGAACTCGGCCGTTTCCGAGCCGTCCTCCCCGTCGGCCCCGTGTACAGCAACCGCCTCCGCGCCATCGGCGAACGACGCCTCGGCCGTCTCCCCTGGCGAACCATTGTCGGCCGTCTCCGCGACGCTCGGTGCGGGCGCGGCAGCGGTGGGGTGCTCCATCGGCTGCTCGTCGGGCTTGCTGAACCGGATCCGGTTGAGCGTCTGCCGCACCGCCGCCGCCAACCGCGCGTCCAGAACGGCTTCGTCCGCGGTGGCCTGGGCAGGCCCTTGGGAACCACCCTCGGCGACAGGAGATCGTCCGACCGCGGGAAACGGCGTCGTCGCCAGCCACAGCTCTGTGAGTTCGGGCGCGGGAACAGGCGCGGAGGCCTCGGCGGCGGACTGGCCCGCCGCGACCGCGGAGCCCTGTTCGTGCTGCGTAGCCTCGGCGGGGTGCGGTCCAGGGACGGCCGCGCCCTCCGGAGCCGGGGCAGGCTGTTGTGGAGCGGCCGGTTGGTGAACGGTCGCCGACGGCTCCATGAGAATGCTGGGCAGGATCTGATTTCCGGCTCCGCCCACCTGCGTGAGCGCCGCCAGTCGTTCCTGGAGATCTTCGTGGTCGGGCACGGCGGCGGTCGCTTGCTCGATCGCGCGGCCGTATCGCTCGGCGACGAGCCGGTGGGTGACGAGCGCGACGCCGATCATGATCGGCGCGATCGCGTGGATACCGATCCCGGCCATGTCGCCTGTCCGGAAGTACGGGAACGTGTTCAGCGCGATGCTGGCCGTCAGCAAGACACCCTCGACGGTGTAGACCTGCCACAGCCGATCGATCACACCCCACTCGGCGGTGTCCCCGGTGGACAGCATCAGTGCGACGAGCACCGCGCTGATCAAGGCTTCCAGGCCGTAGGACAACCAGAACATCGGATTGGTCGCGCCGCCGGTCGGCGCGATGTTCTGCTGCACGGTGACCGCGGAGAACAACATCGAGAACGCGACCACACCGGCGAGCAGCCCCAGCACCCGCGGCTTACGCTGATGCAGGCGAGCGACTTTCGCGTGCGGGCTGCTGCTGTGGCGCTGCTCACCGATCGCCTGCGCGGCCCGCAACAAGTCGGCTGCCTCGCGTTCGGCCAGCTCGGCGGCTGTGCGCCGCACGCGTTCCGCGGCATCGGCGGCCGCTTGGATACGCGCCCGCTTCTCGTGGCGTTCGTAGTCGCGCACGAGTTCGGCCAGCTCGCGGGAGGCGGCGAGCTCGCGCTCCGACAGTGCTTCCAGCAGTGCCGGATCGTCCTGGTGAGCCAACCGCTCATGCGCGATCTGCACCCGGTCCGGCAGCGCACCGGCCACCAGCTCATCCACCGGCGGCGCTCCCGTGGGCGCGTGGGTCGTCAAACGACGGAACATCAGCAAAGAACCTTTCCGACGATCGAGTGTTCCAGACGCAGCGCGCCATCGCTGCCTCGGCCGTCGACCACCTCCGCCGAACCGGACGACCGACCCGGTCCAGACGGAAAAGATAACCCGTCATCGAAATCCGTTCGACTCAACGAGCAAACCGGATCGAATGGAGCGCGTCGCCGCGCAGCGGGACGAACCGCCCAGGACAGAGCTCGGGCCACAACGCGGACCTGTCTTCGGGATCCGCGCTCAGTAGCCTTTCGGCGAACGGTTCGGGTCTGCCTGCTGGACCTTCGCTTGCAGGTCGTGGCCGTCGCGGGAGACACCGTACCGCTCCATGACGTAGTTCATGCTGGCGGCGACATTGGCCACCGGGTCGTGAATGTTGCTGGAGGTTCCGGCCACGTGATAGCCCTGGAAGGTGCCGGGGATGGTCTGGGTAAGGCCCCTGGACGCCTTTCCGGCGGCGGCGTTGCTGTCCCAGTTGTTGACGGCGTTGGGATTTCCGCCGGACTCTCGTTCGATCAGAACCTGGTAACCGCGCTTCCAGTGCTCGCGGGCCACCGGATCGGTGATGCCCAGCGCGTCGAGCGCGCCCTCGATGGCGGCATCGACCGAGACATTGCCTTGATAGCGTGCGTAATCGGCGGACGTCGCGGCGGGCACGAAGCTCGGGCCGGGCGAGTAGCTGCGCTGCATGTAGTTGCTCGGCACGTAGTTGCTCGGCATGGGGTTGCTGCCCGCGGAGGCCGGGGTGTACGTCGGAGCGGAGCCATTGATGTCGTCGGCGTGGGTCTGGACTCGGTCGTTGGCTTTCTCGATCTCGTCGTTCACCTTGTCGACCGTCTTCAGCACCGTGTTCTCCAGCCTCGTCTGGAGATCCAGGTCGACGAATTCTTTACCCGGACTCGGCTTCGGAAACTCGCGCAGGGCGTCCTGGAGATCTTCGACGTGCCGCTTGACCGCCGCGAAAGCGCCGCTGGAGATGTCGTAGGTGCCGTAGGCGGACAGGTCGACGCTCTCGTCCTGCTTATGGATCTCGTCCTTGATGGTGCCGAACTCTTCTACCCGGCTGGAGTAATCCTTGGCCATGACAGACTTGTCCTCGTCGCCGGTGATCAGTTTCTCTTCGCGCAGCAGCTTCAGCAGATCCGGAGCCTGCGACGGAGAACCTGTCGCAAGCAGATCCGCGGAGGTCTGAATCCCCTCTTGCACCGTCGCGAGGAATTGCGCGAACCCGGGACGCACGCCTGCGGGCGGTTCGAGCTTCACCACCCAGCGCTCGGGGCTCATCGCAGCACCCGAATCCGGGCCGGCCGCCGACCTGCGAACATCGCCATCATCACCTCACGCCTGACAACCCTCATCAGGCCACGCGCGGCCTGCCACTGCGACACTCCCGAGTATCGCGCAGCGGAGAAACACTCATTCCCGGTACTGGGAGTGGCACACCTCCTCTTCGAGGGCGACATTCGTCGAGCGCAGCCGGAAGCTCGGCCCGAGCTGCGGCAGAATGCGTCGCTTCCAGCTGCGCTCCGCGGCGTTGCGTACCATTTTCTGCCGACGGTCATCGATGTCGAATCCTGTCTGCGTCAACCGAAGTCGCGTGCCATGGCCTTCCGGCCGCAGCGTCCAGTCGACGATCAATCGGGTGGGAAGCTCGGCCCGCCGATACGTCCAGCGATAGATCAATCGTTCGTATGGCCGGGCGACCAGCACTTCGCAGGTGATCGCGTTGGTCGATGAGTCCGGGACCGCGAAGAGGAAGTGGCTCACCTTCAAGGGTTCACCAACGCCGATCCACGTGACTCGCCTTTCCCTGCCGGATAACCTCTACCCGGAGTCAGGTCCAACCGCCGCTCGGCAAGACCTCAGCGCACGACCTGCCGCTGGCCAGCGCACTGTAATGCCGAGTCGAGTGCACAACTGGCGACTTCGGCCGTGCTGGGACCCCAGGAACGCCCACAGTTCGGGGCTCTCGGCCCGCCAGTCCATCTCTCCAGCCTTTCACACCACGGACAGCCCGCTCAACTACCCGGCGGAACGTCGCGCCATGGCAGTCGAGTAGCGCCGGAACGTACGCTCATGCCGCATACCGCGACGACCGAACCCGCCCAGCATGCGGTGCCAGAGAAACGACTGAGGACCAACCCCGACACCGGATGGGGGCTCGGCAGAGTCTCTACCAGCAGCGATACACGCGCCGCTCTATTTCTTCGCTGACGCCGTCAGACGTTGAAGCGGAACTCGACCCCCTCTCTCCCTCGCTGCTCCCTCACCGCCTAGAGGGCACTCTGACGGGGCAAGGCCAGTGTGATCTGAACCCGCTGATTCGGTCCGCCCGGCAACAAGGTAGCGATCAGCAACACCTTGGGTCCCTGGTGTGGAGCGCCGCACCGGACGATGGTTCAAGTATGAGTGGCATGAAATCGACCACCCCGGCGTGGCGGGAGAAGTTCCGGGCCCGCGGCCGGAATAGGTTCATCTCGGCTTACGGAGTGCTCCTCGCGGGACTGAGCACGGCTGCCGTAGTCATCGTCATTCCCCGCTTTGCGTATGCGGTGTCCGGCATGGATGTCTCGACCATGCTGATCTGGCTGGCAGTGCCGGTCTTCATCGTCGCCGTTGCGGCGGAGTTCGTGTACCTCAGGCGTCACGACAAGCCGTACGACTACCGCGACTCAGCTACTTCCGTCGCCGCCGGCCTGGGATATCAACTCCTCAACATTCCTTGGGCGCTGGCGGAACTCGCGATCTTCGCGTCTGTTTCTTCGCTGGTGCCGTGGCACCTCGAGGGTTGGGTTGCGTGGGCCGTCGCACTTATCGGAGTCGACTTCGCCTACTACTGGTTTCACCGCGCGCACCACGAAATCCGAATGTTTTGGTCAGTCCACGTCGTGCACCACTCGAGCGAGAGCTTCAACCTCACCACGGCACTGCGTACGCCTTGGCTGGTTGTCACGTCCCTGCCGTTCCTTGTACCACTGGCACTGTCGGGAATCGATGGCAGGATCATCGCCGCCTCCTACGCGATCAACCTGCTGTACCAGTTCGGCATCCACACCGAGGTTATCGACAAACTCTGGGCACCTATCGAATTCGTGTTCAACACGCCGAGCCATCACCGCGTGCACCACGGCTCCAACACTGAATACCTCGACCGCAACTACGGTGGCGTGCTCATCATCTGGGACCGCATCTTCGGCTCCTTCGAGCCGGAGGGCGAGCAGGCGATCTACGGCCTCACCAAGAACGTCAACACCTACAACATCGCAAAGATCAACGCCCGCGAGATAGTCGCGATCTGGCAGGACGTCAAGAACGCGGCGAAATTCTCGGACAAGCTCGGCTTCCTGTTCCGGGGTCCCGGTTGGCAGCCACAGCCGCCCCAAGCGACCAGCTCAGCCGGCAGCTCGACGCGTCACCACGCCTTGAACTGCTGAAATGCGCCTCGAACAGGCGCTACCTGTTCTTCGAAGGTGGGGGTAATCCGCTACACGTCGAAGCGGAACTCGACCACGACTCGTATTCTGCCAGAACCTCTACCCGCGCCTGCTACCTGGTTCATCGTCAGGTTGGCCGACGACGGCACCCCTCCGCGTTCCGCCACGAAGCAACGTCAAGGCGAAGGCGAGACGTACTCACACTGCAGGTCGGACACCTTTGCGATGTGCTCGTAGTCGTGGTCGGCAGCAAGCACGGTCGCATCGTTCACGATGGCGTAGCCAGCGATGAGGATATCGAGGGATCCGGCCGCTCGGACGAGCCCCGCGTTCCACAGTGCCGCTTGAATATCGAGCACGAGCGACTCCTCAGGTGCGTGCTCGAGCGGGAACCCGAGTGAGATCTGCTCTCGGTAGCGCGCGTGCTCCTCGGGCGTCCGAGCACTGTGGCAGAATTCGAGCACCTGAGGCGGGCAGGTAACGAACAGGTCGGACGGCGCCCGCTCGATGCGCCGCAGCCGGGCGGTGATACCCGGATCCCCAGTGGCCAGTCTTGCCCAGACCGAGTTGTCGACCAGGTAGTCGGTCACGCGGACCGGGACTCGTCCGGAGAGACCACCGGCGCGCCGAGTTCGTTCCCGAGGTCGCTCAGCTCCGCGATACCGTCGATCATCGCGCCCTTCTGCTTCGAGGCGATGAGCCGGCGTAACGCGAGGTCGAGGACGGCTCGGTTCGATCGCTCCCCCGTAAGCGCCCTAGCACGCTCGATCAACCGCGGATCCAGGTCGACGCTGGTGAGTGTCATGGTGCCCCTCTCATTACAGTTATATGAGAGATTATATACTCGATGGCGGCGCGGAGCTATCCCAGCTGGACCAGCGCTCCCACTCGAGCATGAGTTGCTTTACTTCTTCGCAGACACTGATCCGCTGCGGAACTCGCCCTCTCGACGTCCTGTCACTGCACGTCAAAACGTCCGTCGCAGCGCGACTCACGTATCGAAGTCGAACGACCACTGCGCGAACCTGATGGTCGACCAACGCTGGCACCGGTCGTACCACCAGGTTCCTTCCTGGTCGTCAGGTGAGTTCCGCCAGTGAAGTTGCCTTCACTTGTTGCCGATGAGGCGCAGTACTGGCCGTTGGTCAGCCTCTCCGAGGGGGTCGCGGACCTGCCTTGGGCTGATCTTCAGGACATCGGCGAGGGCGGGGATACTCACCCCATGGTCGCCAGCGAGCTCGGCTGCCTTCCTCAGCAGCGTCGGCACCTCCCCCGGGTACGCGCTCGACGGATCGGCGGACGGGTCGATAACCATAGCGAGGCGTTGGTACGCCCGACGCGCGGACGATTCGGTGGTGCGGCCGCGCTCGACCATCCGGCGAACCAGTGAGTGGGGCGAGACGCCCCAAGTCCTGCCCAGCCGGTCGAGCGCGGCCAGGTCAAGCCGCTGCGGTAGGGCGGCATCCATGGACGCAGCCGGCGTCAGGAATGCGGCGGCGAATTCGTCGGCCTCCTTCTCGATGGCTGCACTGTGCTCGCCGGAGTCGGTGTGCAGCAGCAAGTGCCCAATCTCATGCGCAATCGAGAATCGGTGGGTAAATACGTTCTCGGTCCGCCGCGGGGTCGTGATGATGATCGGACGATCGACAATCACAACGGAGAAGGCATCGACGGCGTCGATCTCGCCGAGCGGGCGCACAGCGACGACGATGCCGCGGGACTCGGCCGTGGCGACCAAGTGCTTGACTGGGCCATCGGGCAGGCCCCAGTGCTGGCGCAGAAGCGCGGCGGCCTCGGCGGGCGCAATGCCCCGGTCGACCCCAGGGAGGTCAGCCTCAGGAAGCTTGACGTGCCGCTCAAGCGCGAATGTCAACTCCCACACCAAGGTCGTCGTGGCCAGCGCCTTTTGTCGGTCGCTCACGCGCGCCGAACGAAGGCTCCGGAAGTGGGCGTTCACCGTGTCGATGCGAGCCAGAGGGCGACCGACGCCGAAGAACCCCGGGCGAACGTCCAGGGCCTTCACCAAACGGTCCAGCACGTCGGCGCGCGGCGAGTTGATGCCGGCCTCGTACTGACCCGCGTGCGTGCGCGTCAAACCGCTCTGACCGAGCGGCCAGGCTTGCCGCCCTGGCAAATCGCCTGGGCCCTAGGCAGATATTGAGCGGGACTCAGCAGACTGCCTACCAGCAGCGATGCGCGCACAGCGTTACTTCTTCGCAGATGCTGATCCGCTGCGGAACTCGACCCACTTGACATCCAATACCTGGACGTAAAACCCCCTGTTCAGAGCTGAACTCGCGTTCCGAAGCCGAATAACCTCTACGCGACTCACGGGTCCCGCCGCTCGGCAACACGTCGGAACCACTCCCCCGGCCACATCACCAAGCTGGCGCTAGCGGACTCGAGTGCGCGCTCATGCCGATTATGTTGCGTTTACGAGGTGTTGCGATGGCCGCTTGAAACCGCACCGAATGTCGGGCGCGAACACGGTGATCGACTCCGTGGGCAACGGTCTTCACCACATCAGAAAGATCACCGCCAGGCCCACGACGTAGCCGATGACCACCGTGGCCACACCACCGAGCACCACCACAAGCCAGGACTTGCCGCGCCACCGAAGTGTCACCACCACGAGGGTGGTGAGCACGAGAATTCCGATGAGCAAAGCTACGGCAGGTGCGTGATTGGACTCCACGCTAATCGAATCGGCTCATCGGGAGTCGATGTTTCACCGAGCAGGGCCGCCAGGAGATCATGGCCGAACTGGCTGTTCCCAGCTGAGGGGTGCGCTCATGCCGCTTACGGGTCGATTCGGACTGGCGACCCGCGGCCGGCCGAACGCACTCAACTGCCGCTGTGCGCGCTGAACGAACCGGCCACACGCTACGCCCGAAGATCAACAGGCCGAAGTTATCTCGGGCTCGGCAACGCACCATCATGCCGAGAAGCGGATGGCGGTAGGCTGCCCGCGACCCCGGATCGTCGCGGTGTGCTGTCAGGAAAGGCGCGCATACATGTACATGTCGCGGGGTTCGCCAGCGATCTTCTCCCATCTGCGAAGCAAGCCCTCACGCTGGTATCCGGCCGACTGCGCGGCGCGCCATGATCCCTCGTTCCACGGTTCGACATATAGCTCGAGCCGCGACACTTCCTCCAGAGTCACCGCCCACGAGCTGAGCAGGCGCAGAGCCCGCCCTGCGTAACCACGGCGTCGATAGCCCGGTCCGATCCAGTAGCCGACCGCGGCTCTGCCATGACGGATGTCGCGCCGCCAGAGCCCGATCTGCCCTACCGCCGAATCGGTGTCGAGATCCGAGACGGCGAACGACCACCCTTCCCCGGTCGCTGCCCGTTGGTGTTGGCGCCGGATGAATGTTTGCCCGTCGGCCTCGTCTCCATGAGCAACCACCGTCGTAATCAACGGAATCAACGGATCCTGCCCTGCGTCGATGATCAAACTCACGTCTGCTGTCATGAAGGGGCGCAGCCGAATCCCCTTGCCCTCCATTACCGGCACCACCAGCGCTGTCATGAGCCCCACCCCACACCGGAGAGCCGCAGGCACGCAACTTCATTCCAAGGCGACACAGCCACACCGAACCGATACCGACTGGGCGACAGGTTCACGGTTCGCGTCTAGAGGCCAGACGCCCGCAAGTGCCGCAGTTCGTGCGTTCGGGAACGCCCGCCTCTGCCCCTAAGCGTGCTGCGCGGAACAGCGAAGTGCAACGCTGACGACGCAGAGCCGCTACGGGCCCGGGTACTCGAAACCTCTGGTAACAGAGCGCCCTCGTCCAAGCCTTAACGATTGTCTGGTTACGCGGATGAAGTGCTCGCGAGCGCGATGCTGCTCGTCGCGGGCGGTGGCCCATTCATCATCGTCGGTCGGAGGTTGCTGGCGGTCAAAGGTTGCGCGCATGACGCCGTAGTCAGCGAGGTGGAGCGCCTCGGCAGCTGCAACCACGCCGACCGGGGCAATGAGGCGTAGGCGAGGAGGACTACACCTCGAGCGTCATACGCTTCATCGGTACGTTTCCGCATCTCGCGAACGCAGTAGCGTCATTGCCGTCGACGCGAGCGATGCGGGCGTACGCGCCACGGCTGCAGAAGCTGGCGTCCAGATAGTCGACATATGCGTCGATCAGAGACTCCCGCAACCATTTTCGGTTCCCACGTCGCCCTGAGACGTAGAGAGTGATGCCCAGCTAGGAGGGCGGCAATGGACGCAACTACAGCACTTAGAACCGAGGGGACGATGGACATGCCTACCTCCGACGGTGCGGGACTTCCCATAGGTTCCCACGCAACATCAGCGTAAGACGTCCTAGATCGCACCCGTCAGCTGACTTCAGCCAGAACGAGTGAGCATGCCGCATACCGTGTAACCGAACCAGCCATCGCACGGCGTCAACCAAACGACCGAGCCCCCACCCGAACACCAGATGAGGGCTTCAGCAGAGTCTCTACCAGCAGCGATACCCGCGCCGCCCTACTTCTTCGCAGATGCTAATCCGCTACGGAACTCGACGACGTCGCCGTCCGCCATGACGTAGTCCTTACCTTCCATGCGCACCTTGCCCGCGGCTTTGGCGGCGGCCATGGAGCCGGCTTCGACCAGGTCGTTGTAGGCGACGACTTCGGCTTTGATGAAGCCGCGTTCGAAGTCGGTGTGGATGACGCCCGCGGCCTTGGGGGCGGTGTCGCCTTGGTGGATGGTCCAAGCGCGGGCTTCTTTCGGGCCTGCGGTCAGGTAGGTCTGGAGGCCGAGGGTGTGGAAGCCGGCGCGGGCCAGGGCGTGCAGGCCGGGTTCGGTTTGGCCGATGGATTCGAGGAGCTCGATGGCGGATTCCTCGTCGAGCTCCAGGAGCTCAGCTTCGACCTTGGCGTCGAGGAAGACGGCATCGGCCGGAGCGACAGAGGCTTTCAGCTCGGCGACCTTCGCCTCGTCGGTGAGCACCGATTCGTCGGCGTTGAAGACGTAGAGGAAGGGCTTGGTGGTGAGCAGCGAGAGCTCTTTCAGCAGTTCGGTGTCCACCTTGTCCGCTGCGGCGAACAGGGTGGTGCCGCTGTTGAGGATCTCCTGCGCGGCCTTGGCGGCGTCGGCGACCGGCTTGCGTTCCTTCTTGACCTTGGCTTCCTTCTCCAACCGCACGACCGCCTTCTCCAGCGTCTGCAGGTCGGCGAGGATGAGTTCGGTCTCGATCACCTCGATGTCGGCGCCCGGGTCGACGCGGCCGTCGACGTGCACCACGTCGTCATCGGCGAACACCCGCACCACCTGGCAGATGGCGTCGGCTTCGCGGATGTTGGCGAGGAACTTGTTGCCCAAGCCCGCACCCTCCGATGCGCCCTTCACGATGCCCGCGATGTCGACGAACGACACGGTGGCAGGCACGATCCGCTCGGACGAGAAGATCTCCGCCAGCTTGTTCAGCCTCGGATCGGGCAACGGAACCACGCCGACGTTCGGCTCGATCGTCGCGAACGGGTAGTTCGCGGCGAGCACGTCGTTCTTCGTCAACGCATTGAACAGCGTCGACTTCCCGACGTTAGGCAGGCCAACAATTCCGAGGGTGAGACTCACGAGGAGCAGAGTCTACCCTCCCCCACGAGTGGCACATGGTGGAGAGGTCTTCTCGGCCTTTGCCGCGACCATGTGCCACTCGCGGAGCCCGCATCAGGGGATGAGGACGACTTTGCCGAGGTTGGCGTGGCGCTCGATGGTGGTGTGGGCGGCGGCGGCTTCTTCGAGGGGGTATTCGGCGTGTACGGCGGGGCGTAGTTGGCCGGAGGCGAAGTACTGCCACAGCTCTTGGCGCCAGTGCTCGTACAGGTCGGGCTGCGTTCGCGCGATGCGGGCGATCTGGAAGCCGATGACGGATTTCGCTCCGACGAGCAGGTCGTATGCCTGAATGGTGCCGCCGCCGGAGCTGTAGGCGACCAAACGGCCGCCGGGGGCGAGGGCCGCGAGCGCGGGCGTCAAGAGGTCGCCGCCGACCGCGTCGAGCACGTAGTCGACGGGAGCGCCCCAGGACTCTCGGCCGTATTCGACCACGTCGTCGGCCCCGAGTTCCCGGACGAACTCGGCCTTCGCGAGATCCGACACCGCGCCGACCACCCGCGCCGCGCCGCGCACCCGCGCCAACTGGACGGCGAGATGGCCGATGCCGCTCGCGGCGGCGGTGATCAAAGTGGACTCGCCTTCCTGCGGCGACGCGGCATCGAGCGCGCCGAGCGCCACCAAGCCGCTGCGCACCAGCGCGACCGCGTCGACCGCCGACGCTCCGTCGGGAATCGGCGACGCCATGGCCGCCGACAGCACGGCGTAGTCCGCATAGCCGTGCCCGAACACGAGGCCGGTCACGCGGTAGCCGGGCGCGTACCGTTCGACACCCTCGCCGACCGCGACCACCTCGCCCGCGACCTCGCCGCCCAACGCGATCGGTTCGCGCTGCTCACGCACCTTCCGCACCACCGGCAGGGTCACCCCGACCGCCTCGACACGGACCAGCAACTCCCCTGGTCCTGGCGTCGGGATCTCGACCGAGACGAGCTCGAGCACCTCGGGACCACCGCTGCGCTCGTACTGCACCCGCCGCATGACACCTCCAGAAATCGTTAGAAGGCGTAACGGTAACCGGATCGCGAGGGCTGATCACAGTCCACTACACGCTGTAGTGGTACATCTCACCGGCGGCTGGAACCGCTGGAGAGCCACCCGGCTCACGGACAACGCGGCGAAAGGCTCCTACCGCACCGCGGTCGAACGGAACGCGCTGTTCGGCATCCGCATCACCCGCGACGACTCGGCCACCTGTCTGCTCGACACGGCCACCGAGGAAGAGGCGATCCGCGACGTCGCGAACTGATCGGGCCGCATGTCGGCCCCCCGGCGTAGCGTGACCCGTATGGAGCCGACCACTGAGGTGGTGACGGCGCGTCCCGCGCCCGTGCTCGCCGCGTTCATCGACCGCTACATCGGGTATCGCATGTCCGGGTTCGCGGCGGCGATCCATCGTGGGTTGCCCTCACGGCACATGACCTTCATCGTCGCGATCGGACCGACGATCGACGTCGTCGAGCAGACCGACCCACGACAGTCTCCGCAGACTTACCGGTGCGTGCTGAGCGGCTTACAGGCGAGCACAGCGCTGATCGCGCACGACGGTCACCAAGAGGGGGTGGCCGTGGCGCTCACGCCGCTCGGTTGCCGCACCTTGTTCGGCATGCCCGCGGCGGCGCTGTGGGACACGTCGGTCGAATTCTCCGACGTCGTCGGTCCCGCCGGCCTGGAGCTGTGGGAACGGTTGCAATACGCGCCGAGCTGGCCGGAACGTTTCGCCGTTTGCGATCGGCTGCTCTGCGCGCTCGCCGATCCGGACCGCTCGGTGAGTGCGGAATTGACCTGGGCCTGGCGCGCGGTGGTCGGTTCCGGCGGCGCGATCGCGGTCGGCCCGCTGGCCGAGGAGATCGGTTGGAGCAGACAGCATCTGACGCGCCGGTTCAATCGCGAGTTCGGTCTGAGCCCCAAGCTCGCGGCCCGGATCACGCGTTTCGAACGAGCCCGCCGCATGCTCGCGCACACGCCCTCCTACATCACGATCGCCCAGGTCGCCGCGACTTGCGGCTATTACGACCAGGCCCATTTGGACCGCGACTTCGCCGACCTCGCCGGAACGAGCCCGACCGGCTGGCTCGCGCAGGAGGTTCCATCCGTCCAAGCCGCCGACGAGTCCGCCGGCTGACGATGAACCCATGACGAATCCGACAGAAACCAGCACCCGCACCGCCGTCTGGCCCACGCTGACCTTCCGCGATGCCCGCGCCATGGCGACCTTCCTCGTCGAGGCGTTCGGCTTCCGGGAGGCCGCGCGCTACACCCGCGAGGACGACCCGTCGATCGTCGAGCACGCGGAACTGCGCTGGCCGCTGGGCGGCGGCATCATGTTCGGCTCGGCCGGTAAGGACGACAGCCCGTTCGGTACCCGTCCGACCGGTACGGACTCGATCTATCTGGTCTGCGAGGAGCCCGACGCCCTGTTCGCCCGAGCGACCGCCGCGGGCGCCGAAGTGGTCCGCGGCCTGCGCGACGAGGACTACGGCTCGCGCGGCTTCACGGTCCGCGACCCGGAAGGCAACCTCTGGAGTTTCGGCACTTACCGGGGCGCTTGATCAGCACGGCTGACGACGCTCGTTCGCTAGTTGACCGCGGGGCTCGGCCGAGGCCCCGCGGCGGCTTCTTCCCCCCGTTGCCGGGCAAGGCGCTGCTCAGCGCCCGCCGAGCCCCGACATCGCGATGCCGCGGATGAACGCGCGCTGGGCGATCGCGTAGATCACCAGCAGCGGAACCAGGATGACGACCGCGGCGGCCATGAGGATCGGCCACTGGGTGTGGTACTGGCCTTGCAGCCGGACAAGACCCAGTGTCGCGGTGGCGACGTCCTCGCGCTGGATCATGACCAGCGGCCAGAGGAAGTCGTTCCACACGGTGATCCAGGTGAGCACGGCGAGCACCATCAGGGCCGGACGGGTGTGCGGCAGCAGGACTCGCCAGTAGACCTGCCACGTGGAGCAGCCGTCGAGGATCGCGGCCTCCTCCAGTTCATCGGGCAGCGTGCGGAAGAACTGTCGCATCAAATAGGTGCCGAACGCGCTGCCGAACAGACCGGGAACGATCATCGCCCACGGGGTGTCCACCCAGCCGAACGCCCGCATCAGCAGGAACTGCGGGATCACCGTCACGGTCAGCGGCACCATCAGCGTCGCGAGGTAGGCGAGGAACAAGATGTCTCGTCCGCGGAAACGTAGGCGCGCGAACGCGTAACCCGCCAGCGAGCAGAAGAAGACCTGCCCCGCCGTGACACACAGCGCGTAGACCGTCGTGTTGAGCAGCATCCGTCCCATCGGCAGCAGCTCGAAGACCTTCCCGTAGTTCGACCACTGCGGCCGCTGCGGGAGAAGGGCCGCGTCGGCGATCTCACCGTCCCGCTTCAGCGAGCCCGACACCGCCCACAGGATCGGCAGCAGCGCGCACCACGCGATGCCGACCAGCACCGCGTATATCGCCGTCCCCCGCACCACCCGCCGCACGATCGCCCGGTCGACCAGGCCGAAGGCGACGCTCGCACGACCGTGCCCGGCCGGCAGTGCGCGCCGCACCACCTGGCAGGTGTTCACTGTTCCACCTCCGACCGCCGGGCCAGCCGCAGCTGCACCACGGTCAGCAGGAACAGCATCGCGAAGATCACCCAGGCGAGCGCGGAGGCGTAACCGACCTCGTAGAAGCCGAACGCGTTCTGGAACAGCATGATCCCCAACAGGTAGGTGCCCGTCTCCGGTCCCCCGTTCCCGCCGGTCAGCGCGTATGCCTGGTCGAACGCCTGCACCGAATTGATGATCGTGATGATGAAGACGAACGACAACGGCCCCCGGATCAGCGGCAGGGTGATCGCGCGGAACCGCCGCAGCGCACCTGCTCCGTCGATCCTCGCAGCCTCGTAGAGCGTCTCCGGCACGCCCTGCATGGCGGCGAGCAGGATGACCGTCGCGAACGGCACGCTCTTCCAGACGGTGACGATGCTGAGCGAGACCAGCGCCCAATCGGGGTCGGTCAGCCAGGGCACCACGCCGATGCCGATCCGGCCCAGCGCCGAGTTCAGCAGTCCGTCGTCGGTGAACAGGAACCGCCACACCACGGCCATGGCGACCGCCGAGGCCACCAACGGCAGGAAAGCCGAGGTGCGGAATAAGCCTATTCCGAACATCTTTCGATTCAGCGCGGCGGCGACGGCGAGTCCGATCAGCACCGTGGGAACCAAGGTCGAGACGGTGAAAACGGCCGTGTTGCGCAAGGCGATGAGAAACAACGGGTCGGATCCGAACAGTCGCCGGTAGTTGTCCACCCCGACAAAACGCATGGGGCTGAACAAGTCCCACGAATGAAAACTCAGATAGAGCGAGAATGCCAGCGGGAACAACAAGAAAATCGCGACAGCCGCGACATTGGGCGCGACGAATGCCCACCCGGCCCGTTCCCGCCGCCGCGCCAACCGGGAGGCGACGCCACCTTTGCCCGACGTTTGCGATTCCTGTGCGCCGGTCATGGTGTGTCCAGCAGCGCGTCGACGTCGGCGGCGAAACGCCCATCCAAGGACTCGGCGGTGGCGGCGCCACGCAGCACCCGGTTGGAGCCACGCTCGAGCAGGGCGGACACCTTGCCCCACGCGGGTGTCACCGGAAGCGGGCGGGAGCTGGCCGGGCCGTCGGTGAACACCTCGAGATTGCGGATCTCCCGGTGCGCGGCGGCGAAACCCGGCGAACTCATGGCCGATGCCAGCACCGGAACGAACAGCCCGGACGCGGCGATGATCGCCTGCCCCACCGGCCCGGTCGCGAACTTCACGAACTCCCAGGCCTGTTCGACGCGCGGGCTGTCCGCGGCGATGGCCAGGCCGGTGCTGCCGACGTCGGTGATGGCGCCGGGACCGCCGCGCGGGCCGACCGGCAGCACCGTGACGTCGATCGCGAGATCGTCGTGCCCGGCGAATTCGGAGTACAGCCAATGCCCGCCCAACGCCATCGCCGCCCGGCCGCGCCGGAACAGGTCGGGCGCCGAGACCGAGAGCGTGTCGGCGGCTTTCGGCGCCACGCGGTGGCGCACGGCGAGATCGGCGTAGAACTGGAATCCTTCCGCGAACCGTGGATCGCCGAGGTTGGTCCTGGTCGGGTTCATCGAGGGCGAGAACCATTCGGCGCCGTTGTTCATCCCGAAGCAGGCCGCCGAGAAGTACGGCACCCAGGCGTCGGCGAAACCCCACCGGGTCCGTCCGGACGAGTCGCGCCTGGTCAACGCCTGGGCGGCGGCGAGGAACTCGTCGAACGACCAGGCGTCCCGCCAGCGTGCGGGCGGGGTGATCCCGGCCTCGTCGAACAGCGCCCGGTTGTAATACAGGAACACGCCGGACCACTGCTCGGGCAGAGCGTACTGGCCGCCGGCGTAAGCGAAGGTGCCGTACAGCGCCGGGTAGCTGTCGGCTTTCAGCTCGGCTGCGTATCGCGCATCGCGGTCCAGCAGCGTGTTCAGATCCAGCAGGACGCCGCGCTCGGCCAGCCCGGAATACAGCAGCTCCCACGCCATCAACACGTCCGGGCACTTACCGCCCGCGCAGTAGGTGAGCATCTGCTGCAACGGGTCCGGCCCCGACATGATGGTGCGAATCCTGATCTCCGGGTGCGATTTCCGGAACTCGTCGATGATCTTCAGCCGCACCCGCGCCTCTTCCGGCCTGGCCTGGAAGAAGAAGGTCAACGCATCGTCATCGGAACCACAGCCGCCACTCGCCAGCAGCGGCACGGCCAGCGCCGACCCGAGCAGCGTCCGGCGACGGACCCGGGCGACGGGATTCGCACGCAACACAGCCCTCCTCCAGGGCGGATGTGGAGCTTCTCGAACCGCATGGCAGCATACGTTCGGCAATCACGCGGTGACGGCCGACACATGAACAATATTTCACGGTGCCCGCCCGGCGTCCGGAATCGGCACGACGGCGATCATCGATCGGATACGTTGTCACGTGTTTCAGCAAGATCCTGCGCGTTTTACAGGAGAGAAGGCAGATGGCGACAATCGAATATCTGCGGACCGATCCCGATCTGCCGCCCGTCGGCGTGGTCGACAAGTCCCCGATCACACCGGCCAAGAAAGTGATCTTCGCCGGGATCGCCGTACTCGGCGCCATAGCTTGGGCGGTGCTCGCCATCTCGCGGGGCGAATCGGTGAACGCGGTGTGGATCGTGATCGCGGCGGTGTCCACCTACATCATCGCGTATCGGTTCTACGCCAGATTCATCGAACGCAAGATCGTCAAACCACGTGACGACCTGGCCACTCCCGCCGAGATCCTGGAGAACGGCAAGGACTACATGCCGATGGACCGGCGGGTGCTCTACGGGCACCATTTCGCCGCCATCGCGGGCGCGGGTCCGCTGGTCGGACCGGTGCTGGCCGCGCAGATGGGCTACCTGCCGGGGACCATCTGGATCGTGGTGGGCGTGGTGCTGGCCGGCGCGGTGCAGGACTACCTGGTGCTGTGGGTCTCGATGAAGCGGCGCGGTCGCAGCCTCGGGCAGATGGCCCGGGACGAACTGGGCGTGATCGGCGGCTGGTCGGCCATCATCGGCGTGCTGGTGATCATGATGATCCTCCTCGCGGTGCTCGCGCTGGTGGTCGTCAACGCGCTCGCGCACAGCCCGTGGGGCGTCTTCTCGATCGGCATGACCATCCCGATCGCGCTGTTCATGGGCGTGTACCTGCGGTTCCTGCGGCCGGGCAAGGTCGGCGAGGTCTCCGTGATCGGGTTCGCCCTGCTACTGCTGGCCATCGTGAGCGGCGGCTGGGTGTCGGAAACCGACTGGGGCGCGGACTGGTTCACGCTCTCGCCGGTGACCATCTCCTGGCTGCTGATCGCCTACGGCTTCGTCGCGTCGGTGCTTCCGGTGTGGCTACTGCTGGCGCCGCGCGACTACCTGTCGACGTTCATGAAGGTCGGCACCATCGTGCTGCTCGCGGTGGGCATCCTGGTGACGCTGCCGGTGCTGCACGCGCCGGCGGTCTCCTCGTTCGCGTCCACCGGCACCGGGCCGGCCTTCGCGGGCTCACTGTTCCCGTTCCTGTTCATCACCATCGCCTGCGGCGCGCTGAGCGGTTTCCACGCGCTGGTGTCCTCCGGCACCACGCCGAAGCTGCTGGAGAAGGAAACGCACGCGCGGATGATCGGCTACGGCGGCATGCTGATGGAGTCGTTCGTCGCGGTCATGGCCATCATCACCGCCTCGATCATCGACCAGCACCTGTATTTCGCGATGAACGCGCCGCTCGGCCTCACCGGCGGCACCGCGGAGAAGGCGGCGGCATACACCAACAGCCTCGGGCTCAGCGGTCCGGCGGTCACTCCGGCGGAGTTGAGCCAGGCGGCCAGCGACGTCGGCGAATCGTCGATCATCTCGCGCACAGGCGGCGCGCCGACGCTGGCGGTCGGCATCTCCGAGGTGTTCCACCAGTTCCTCGGCGGCGCGAGCATGAAGTCGTTCTGGTACCACTTCGCGATCATGTTCGAGGCACTGTTCATCCTCACCACGATCGACGCGGGCACCCGCGTGGCGCGGTTCATGCTCTCGGACGCGCTGGGCAACTTCGGCGGGCCGGCGAAGAAGTTCCGTGATCCGTCCTGGCGGGTGGGCGCGTGGCTGTGCTCCGCCATCGTGGTCGCGGCATGGGGTTCGATTCTGCTGATGGGCGTCACCGACCCGCTGGGCGGCATCAACACGCTGTTCCCGCTGTTCGGCATCGCCAACCAGTTGCTCGCGGCCATCGCGTTGACCGTGGTGCTGGTGATCGTGGTGAAGAAGGGCCTCGCGAAATGGGCCTGGGTTCCCGGTATTCCGCTGGTCTGGGACCTGCTGGTGACCATGACGGCGTCGTGGCAGAAGATCTTCTCCGCCGACCCGAAGCTCGGTTACTGGAAGCAGCACAGCATCTGCCAGGCCGCACAGGACGCCGGGAAGCTGTGCCTGACGGCGAAGACGCAGGACGACATGACCGCGATCGTGCGCAACACCTTCATCCAGGGCACGTTGTCGATCGTGTTCGCGGTGCTGGTGCTGATCGTGGCGGTGGTCGGCGCGGTGGTGGCCTACCGTGCCTGGCGCTCCGGGGAGACGACGACCACCGAGACGCCGGAGGAGCCGTCGAAGATCTTCGCGCCCAGCGGTTTCGTCGCCACCGCGGCGGAGAAGGAAGTGCAGAAGCAGTGGGACGAGTTGATCGCGACCGGAAAGGTGCGCGCTCCCGGCGCGGCACACGTCCACGCGCAATGAGCGACTCCGCTTCCCCGGGTGCCGGCCGGTCCGGGCGACCGGTCGGCACCCGGCTGCGCGCCGCGGCCCGCGCCTGTGGCGACGGCGTTCGGGCGGGCGTCTGGTGGTTCGACTCGATCCTGGGCGGGCAGGATTACCGGCGCTACGTCGAGCATCTGCGGCGCAGGCATCCGGGCTGCGCCATTCCGACCGAGCGGGAGTACTGGCGGCAGCGGCACGCCGAGGCGGATCGCAACCCGGCCAATCGCTGCTGCTGAGGAGAAGAAAATTTGGGCGCGCGCCGTCACACCCCGTTTCGGTGGTCGCCACACCGCTGACCAGGCGGCGGCTGTGCGATGTCATGATCGTTGTGCGAGGTCGCGACAGCCACCGGCGGTCATGGCTGATTTCCGCTAGCACGGGTCCGCCGCAGCTGACATTGTGGTGTGCGTGACGATCACGGCATTGGATTTCGAACGGTGCTACCGGGCGGTGTCGACCCGGGACTCTCGATTCGACGGGCAATTCTTCACCGCGGTGCGGACCACCGGAATCTATTGCCGCCCTTCGTGTCCGGCGATCACGCCGAAGCGGGCCAACGTGTCCTTCCTGCAGACCGCCGCCGCGGCCCAGCAGGCGGGCTACCGCGCCTGCCGCCGCTGCCTGCCGGACGCGGCGCCCGGATCGCCGCTGTGGAACACGCGGGCGGATCTGGCCGCGCGGGCGATGCGGCTGATCGGCGACGGCGTGGTCGAGCGGGCCGGAGTACCCGGGCTGGCCGCCACGCTCGGCTACTCCCAGCGGCAGCTCACCCGAGTGCTGACCACGGAATTGGGCGCGGGGCCGCTGGCGCTGGCACGGGCACACCGGGCACACACCGCGCGGCTGCTGATCCAGACCACCGCCATGCCCATGTCCGATATCGCCTTCGCGGCGGGCTTCGCCTCCATCCGCCAGTTCAACGACACGGTGCGCGAGGTGTTCGCGGTCAGCCCCACCACCATGCGGCTCGAAGCACAGCGCGCGAAGACCGGCGCTCCCGCGCGCCCGGCGCAGGCCGGCAGCGGATCGCTCACCCTGCGGCTGCCCTACCGCGAACCGCTCGACCGCGCCTGGCTGGAGTGGTTCCTGTCCGCCCACGTCGTGCCGGGCATGGAATTGTGGGAGAACCGCACCTACACCAGGAATCTGCGCACGCCACACGGGCACGCCACCGCGCGGCTGAGCTTCCAGCGCGACCATGTGCGGGCGGAAATGTCCCTCCACGACATGCGCGATCTCGCGCCGACGGTGACCAGGCTGCGGCACCTGCTGGATCTGGACGCCGACCCGATAGGGATCGATGAAGCACTCGGTGGCGGCCCCGCGGTGCGCTTGCCTTCATCGGGGCAACCGCCCGAGCAGGCCGCCGAGTACCTGCCCGACGCAGGGTCGGGGTCGCCGCCGGCCACCGAGGCGCTGACCGAGACGGAGCCGCTCGACACGGCGGGCCCGTCATTCACCCCGGGTATCCGCGTACCCGGATGCGTGGACGGAGCCGAACTCCTGTTGCGCACCATGATCGGGCAGCAGATCTCGGTGTCGGCCGCCGCCACGCACACCGCGCGGCTGGTCGAGGCGCTCGGGGAACGGGTGGACGGGCCGATTCCGCTGCTGTTCCCGGCACCGGCAGTGATCGCCGAGCGTGGCGCCGAGATCTTGACCGGACCGGCGCGGCGGATACGTTCCATCATCGCGGCCGCCGAGGCACTCGCCTCAGGGGAACTGCCGCTGCACCCCGGACGCACCGCCGCCGACCTGCGGCGCGACCTGCTCGCGCTGGACGGCGTCGGACCGTGGACGGCCGACTACGTGATCATGCGCTTGCTCGCCGATCCGGACGTCCTACTCGGCACCGACCTGGTCGTCCGCCGCGGCGCGTCCCTGCTCGGCATCGATCTGACGGACACCGCGCGCTGGGCGCCGTGGCGGTCGTACTTGTCCATGCACCTGTGGAAAGCGGCACTGACCAGTCGCGCCACATCTCCCGACGTCCCCGCGCTCGCCACCACGAAAGGCAGTGTCGAATCATGACCACCAGCATCACCGTCCGCACCGATGTCGGCGGCACTCTCACCGCGACAGCGGATTTCGCTGTCACCGACACCCCGCTCGGCCCGTTCACCACGCTCGTCGACTCCACCGGCGCGGTCTTGGCCGCCGGGTGGACTTCCGACGCGGAAAACCTGCGCGGCCTGATCCACCCCACCCTGCGCCCCGGCCTGTTACGGCAGCGGGATTCGCTGGGCGAGGTGACCGGCGCCGTCACCGCCTACCACGAGGGTGATCTCACCGCGATCGACCGGATTCCGGTGCGTCAGCAGTCCGGGGAGTTTCTCGTCCACGCGTGGGAAGTACTTCGCGCCGTTCCTGCGGGCAGCCCACTGACCTACACCGAGTTCGCCGCCCGCACCGGCCGCCCCGCCGCCACCCGCGCCGCTGCCAACGCGTGCGCCCGCAATGCCGCCGCCCTCTTCGTGCCCTGCCACCGCATCCTGCGCATCGGCGGCGCACTCGGCGGCTTCCGCTGGGGCCTACCGGTGAAACGGTGGCTGCTCGACCACGAGGGGTGAGCGTCCGGCGACCAGATCGGCGGCCGTTGCGAGGGCAGACCGTCACTCGCGGACGCCGCCGCGATCGTGCGCTCCGCTGTGCTCATGCCGTCTCCGCGTCCATCGTCCGCAGCACTCGCACGAGCAGACCCGAGGATCACCGGTTCGCCGCGTGGGACGAGTGGCTCATCATCGGTCCGAGAACCGCCGGTAGGAGATCATCCGTCTCTCGCGGACGGAGGCCTACGCTCAGGCGATCGTCGCTTGCAGGTGGGAGCCCGCGCGGCCGCGTAGGACGTGCAGGCGGCTGGGAATGCGTTGGCGCATCTCGTCCACGTGGCTGACCACGCCGACCACGCGGCCGCCTGCGCGCAGTTCGTCCAGCACGCCCATCACGGCGTCCAGGGTATCGGCGTCCAGGCCGCCGAAACCCTCGTCGATGAACAAGGTGTCCAGTACCAGGCCCCCGGATTCGGCGGCGACGGTGTCGGCCAGGCCGAGCGCCAACGACAGCGAGGCCATGAAGGTCTCGCCGCCGGAGAGCGTCTTGGCCGGACGGATGGCTCCGGTGTAATCGTCACGGATGTCCAAGCCGAGCCCGCCGCGGCGTCCGCGTGGACCCGCCTTGTCCGAGTGGACGAATTCGTATCGGCCGCCGGACATTCTGCGCAGCCGCAGCGATCCCGCCTGGGCGACTTCTTCCAAGCGGGCGGCGAGCACGTAGGAGTGCAGGGACATGCGGCGGTTGTTCGCACCGCGCCCGGCGACCACGTCGGCGAGACCGTCCAGCTCTTCGAACGCTCGCTGGGCCGGGGCGATCCGGTCGACCGCCGCCCAGAGCTGGCCGCCGAGATCCTCGAGCTGGCTCGCCCGCCTGCTCGCCTCGGCATGGGCGGCCACGGCGGCGTTGAGCGCGGTCTGCGCCTCCACCACGAGCGCGTCGAGTTCGGCCGGATCGTCGGGCTCCTGCTGCGCCGCCGCTCGGATCTCCGGTTCCGCCAGCACCGCTTCCGCCGCGGCACGGGCACGGTCGGCGGCCACGAGTTCCGCGTCGATCTCGGCCTGCTGTTGCGGGCTGCGGGACGCGGCGGCGACGACCTTCGCATAAGCGGTCAAGAGCGCGACATCGTCGCGAGCCGTGACAGGAGCAGTGGCGAGGCTCGCGTTGTCAGCGGAGCCCAGCGACAGAGCCGAACCCGCGCCAGGCGCACCCATCTCGTCGGTCGCGGCTGAACCAGCGGATCCGGAAGCGGCCGTCTCCCCGGAGCCCAGCGACAGAGCCGAACCGGCGACGGACGGATCCGCCTTGTCGGCAGCGGCCGATGCGCCGAGGGCGGGCAGCGGACCGCCGAACTCGCCCTCCGGCACGAAACCCGCCGCACGCGCGAGGTTTCGGACCCGGTCGGCGATGACCGACACGTGCTCACGCGCCGCCACCGCTTCGACGCGGGCGTCGCGCAGCGCGGCCGCATCGGTGACGAGGGCGACGAGCCGCGCACGCCGGCGGTCGATGGTCTGGTCGGCGCCTGCCGCGGTACGCAGCCGTTCGGTGAGTTCGGCGAGGTGCTTCTCAGCGGAGACGATGGTGGCGGCGACCGCGCTGCGGCGCGCCTCGGATGTGCGCAACTCTTCGTGCAGGCGGGCCTCGCCGTCGCGCAAACGGGTGAGTTCGGCTTCCAGCTCACCGGCGCCGGCGGCCAGTTCCGACGTGTCCTCGTAGCGGTCGGTCGCGGCGCGCAGGGCCGCGGCGAGTTCGACGCGGTCGGTATCGCCGCCGCGAGCGATGAGCGCTTCGATCTCACGCTCGAGCCCGGTGATGCGGGCCAGCGCGCGGTCGCGGGTGTCCTCCGCGGCGCGCTCGGCCGCCACGGCGGACTCCTCCTCGTCCTTGGACACCGCGGCGTCGGCAGGCCGGGCGGGTGCGGGATGCTCCGCGGAACCGCAGACCGCGCAGGGATACCCGTTCACCAGTTCACCGGCCAGTTCGGCGGCCATCCCGCTCAGCCTGCGCTCGCGCAGATCCAGCACGAGTTCCTTGGCGTCGAGATGCGCGGTGCGGGCGGCGTCGAACTCGATCCGAGCGCGATCGAGCGCGGTGCGACGGGCCGCCAACTCGACCGCGGCTGTCGCGGCGGCCTGTAGCCGCTCGGTCTCCGCGGTGATGCCGGGCAGGGCCGCGGCCGCTTCGGTGGCCTCACGCAGCCGGGCCTCGGCCGCGGTGAGCGCGGCGGGCAGCTCTTCGCGCCGCGTGACGAGTTCGGTGGCGCGCCGGGCCAGCGTCGCGTCCTCGCTGCGCAGCGCGGCGAGGTCATCGCCGAGCCGGGTGGCGGTGGCGGCATCGGTCCGCACCTCGTCCAGCGCGCCGATCTGGGCGCTCCAGCGCTGGATCACCGCGTCGATGTCGGCGTCGTCGCGGACTTGCTCGCCGACGGGATCGACCAGCTCGGCGCCGCCGAGTTCGACGCTCGCCGGTTCCCGCAACCGGGCCATGAGTCGCTGTGCCGCGGCCTGCTCTTCGCCGTCGCGCCGGCGCTGGGTCCGCACCGCCGAACGCGCTTCGTCGATGGCGGCCGCCACCGGCTCGGCCCGGCGAGCGAGGTCGAGTTCGGCTTGCAGTGCGGCCCGCCGGTCGGCGCCCGCGGCGTAGTCGTCGAGTTGGGCGCGCGCCGCGCTCAGGCGGCGACGCAGGTCGTGCAGCCGACGCTGCTGCTCGGCCTGCTCGCGCACGCGCGCCGAAACCTGTTCGCAGCGCTCGACTTGCGCGACGGCGGTAGCGAGATCGGTGCGGGCCGTGGCCAGCAGGTCCTGGGACCAACCGACGCACTCGCCGGTACCGACCGAATCCGTCACTCCGGCCGCCATGCCCACTTGGGTGATCAGCCGCTTGACGCCGTCCGCGCGAGCGTCCAGATCCGCTTCGGCGGCGCGGCGTTTGTCGGCCAGCCACTGCTCCGCGGTGCCGAAACGCCGCGTGTCGAACAACTTCTCGAGGAGTTTTTCGCGATCTTCGTTGTCCGCGCGCAGGAACCGCGCGAAATCGCCCTGCGGTAAGAGCACCACCTGGAAGAACTGGTCGGCGCTCATGCCGAGCAGGCGCAGCACCTCATCGCCGATATCCGGTATCCGGGAGAGGTTCTCCCCCCGGCCGTCGAGCCAGGCCAGCGTCGCCTTCGGATTGATGGTGCGCATGCCCGTGCCGTCTCGCTTGGCCTGCTGGAACTCGGGGCTGCGGGTCAGGCGCAGCCGCCGCCCGCTCAAGGTCGCCTCCAGGACCACCTGTGGTGGCGTCTGCTCCGGTGCGTGGTCGGAGTGCAGTCGCTTGCTCTCCCCGCGCGCGCCAGGGACTCTGCCGTAGAGCGCGAACGCGATGGCGTCCAGCACCGTGGTCTTGCCCGCGCCGGTCTGGCCGTGCAGCAGGAACAACCCGTCGGCGCCGAGCGCGTCGAAGTCGACGACCGTGGTGTCGGCGAACGGGCCGAAGGCGGTCATCTCGAGCTTGTGCAGCCTCATGCCGCCGTGCCTACGCCCGGCTCCGGCAGGGCGCTCACGCGGTCAGTTCCTCGGCGGCGGCCACCGCGGTCACCTGTTCCGGTTCCGCGACGGCGGCCGACAGCGCCCGCTCCAGCCAGGTCATCTCGCTGGGGCTGGGTGCGCCGCGGACGTCGGTGAGGAAGCTGTGGGCTACTTCGATGTCGCGGCGGCCGTGCACCCGCTCACGGTAGCGCAGTTCCGGGCTCCCCTCGGGCCGCTCCCATTCGACGTGGACGGCGTAGGGGAATCGTTCGCGCAATTTGCGCATGGCGTCGACCGGGCGGGCGATGTCGGTGAGCACGGCGGACACGTAATGCTGTTCGGCCACGCTGTGCTGCGTGCCGCTCAGCAGTTCGTCCAGGGTGCCGGTCAGTTTGCTCAGGCCCCGTACCGTCGGCAGGTCCCGGCGGCGCACCGCATGCAGACCGGACGCGTCCAGGTCGACGATCCAGACGGCTTTGCGATGCGCGTTCTCGCCGAACGAATACGGCAGCGGCGAGCCGCAGTAGCGGACCTGTTCGGCGAGCGTCTGCGGCGAATGCAGGTGGCCGAGCGCCACATAGTCGATGCCGTCGAAGGCGGCCAGCGGGACCGTCTCCACCCCGCCGACCGTAATCGAGCGCTCCGATCCGGTGGCTTCCCCGCCGACGACGAAGGCGTGCGCCAGCACGACCGTCCGCACCCCCGGCCGTCGCGCGATGTCGGCTCGCACCCTGGCCATGGCCGCGTCCAGGATCTCGGCATGCGAACGTGCCTGCGGCACTTCCAGTTCGGCGCGGGTGATCTCCGGTTCCAAGTACGGGATTCCGTAGAACGCCACCGGTCCGTGCGCGTCCTCCGAGAGAACAGGGCGATCGGCGTCGGCCACAGTGGTACGCAGATGCAGCCCGCCCGCCGCGGCGAAGCTCGCCCCCGCGCCCAGCCGGGCGGGCGAATCGTGATTTCCCGAGGTAGCGACGATCTGGGCGCCCGCGGCTCGGATCGCCTCGAACCCCTGGTTGCACACCGCGATCGCGTCGGCACTCGGGATCGACCGGTCGTACACGTCACCCGGCAGCACCACCACGTCGACCGACTCCTCGGCCACCAGCTCCGCGATGGCGGCCAGTGAACGAGCCTGGTCGGCAAGCAGATCGACCCCGTGGAACGTGCGCCCGATGTGCCAGTCCGAGGTGTGCAGCATCCGCATGCCGCGAAACCGTAGGGCACGGCACCGACAGACTTCAATCGCCCCGCCCGCTGTGCCGGGTTCGCCCAGCAAGAGCCCGGCGTGTTCAGCGAGGGAGTCGGACGTGTTCGAACCGGTCGGCCGGGGTTCGCCGCCCAGCCGAAACACCGCACATCGCATGGCCTCCCGCGCCTCGCGGTGTGGGCGATTCCGGATGCCAGAAACCACATGGTTTGCCAGACGCATGGAGACGCGCTGGCAGCGCCGGTTGCCGACGCGATGCCGAACAGTTGCTCGCTACTCGATCTTGTCGGTGACGTACGGCACTATCTGCGCCATGACCGCACCGATGCTCGTCGCACTGATGCTGGTGTTCACCGCCGGTTTCGGCCTCGGATGGCTGGGGCACGCCGCGCGGGCCGGGCAGCGCGCCGTGGCGGCCGAGGCGCGACTCGCGGTGGCCGCGGACAACGAACGGCTGCTCCGGCAGTCGCTCACCGCGGCCAACGCGGATGCCGCTCGGAGGCATTCGCACGCCGTCGGCGCGATGGTGGAACCGCTGCGCGCGGCGGTGGGGGCGTTGAACGAGCACATCCAGCAGGTCGAGCGGCAGCGGCTCACCGCGTATTCGAGCCTGCGCGAACAGGTCGCGAGCATGCAGCGCACATCGCACCAGCTCACCGGGCAGACCGGGCAGCTGGTCGCGGCGCTGCGCGCGCCCCAGGTCCGGGGCCGATGGGGGGAGATCCAGCTGGAGCGGGTGGTCGAGCTGGCCGGAATGAGCAGACACTGCGACTTCCAGACCCAGGTGACCCGCACCGGTCGCGGCGAGGACGACCGCACGGTGCGACCGGACCTGGTGGTGCGCCTGGCCGGCGGCAGGCACATCGTGGTGGACGCCAAGGTGCCGTTCGCCGCCTACTTGGACGCCTGCGGCGCCGATGACCCCGATGTACGAACCGAGCTGCTCACCAGGCATGCCAAGCATCTGCGCGCCCATGTCGACCAGCTGTCCGACAAGGCGTACTGGGCCGCTTTCGATCCGGCGCCGGAATTCGTGGTGCTGTTCGTGCCCGGCGATCCGTTCCTCGACGCGGCCCTGACCACCGACTCGGAACTGCTGGAGTACGCGTTCGGCCGCAACGTGATCCTCGCTACTCCGACCACCCTGATCGCGTTGCTGCGCACCATCGCCTTCGGTTGGCGGCAGGAGGCGCTGTCCAGAGACATGGCCACTGTGCAGCGGCTGGGCTCTGAGCTGTATCACCGGCTCGGCATGACGGGCAAGCACCTGGACCGGCTGGGCACGCAACTCGGCAAGGCGGTGGAGGCTTTCAACTACACCGTGGCCTCGGTGGAGTCGCGGGTGATGGTCACCGCGCGCAAACTGCACGAGCTGGACATAGCCGCGCGGGAAGTGCCCGCCATCGGGCGCGTGGATTCGCGGCCCCGCGCGGTGGGCTTCGCCGACGCGGGCGAGTAACCAGGACTATGGCCGTGCCGCCACGCCGCCGCGAGCGGCGGCAACTAGTGTGCATGTCGTGGCTGCTTCCGAACGTGTGCGATCCCGGGTGCCCGCGCCGCAACGCTCGATCCTGCCGTCGGTGCCGGGGATCCCGGTCGGCGCGGCGATCTCGATCGCGGTTGCCTGCACGTTTCTGGGGTTCCTGATCGATGCCGGCGGCGGCAGTGACGAGCTGACCGGCACGTTCGCCGCGCTGTACATCCTCGGGTGTGTGGTGGCCGTCGCCGCCGTTCGCTATCGCGGCTTGTTCAGCACGCTGGTGCTGCCGCCGCTGCTGCTCTTCGTCGCCGTGCCGCTGGCCTATCAGCAGCTCACCGGCCGTGGCTCGACCTCGCTGAAGGACATCCTGCTCAACCTGGCGATCCCGCTGGTGAACCGGTTCCCGACCATGATGCTCGCCACGGTCGCCGTCCTGTTGATCGGTGGCGCCCGGATCTATCTGCACCGCCGCGAAGAGGAGTCCACTCGTCCGCCGTCGTCGCGCCGCGGCGCCGGCTGGGGCAAACCGCCGGCGAAGAAGAGCAAGCCCGGCCGTCCGTCCCGGGGTCTCCCGGACTCGCCACGACGCAAAACCCGCCGCCCGAAGGCCGAGCCCGCAGAGCCCGAGTCCGGCGACTCGGACGAGCCCACCCCACGGCCCGCCCGCCGACCAGCGGCGCAAGTCGCCGACACTCCGCCGCGCGTCGCACCCGCTCGTCCGCGCGAAGGACGGACCCCTGCCAGGGGCGCCAACCGCCCGGCCGGGGCAATGCCGCGGCCCGAAGGCGAACCACCGCGTGGCGCGGGCCGTCGCCGCGACGCACCTCCGCATCCCCAGCCCAACGTGCGCTACCGCGAACGTGATTCGGGCCGCCCGGAACGGCGCAGGCCGGAGAACCTCTAACCGGTTCGCCCGCTGTCCGACGGACGGTGTGGCTACGGCCCGCCGCCGGACGCGGCTAGTTCACCACGACGAAGGCGTCGCTGATCCCACATGCGCTCGCGAGAACCGAGGCACGCGAAACGGAGCCGGCCCAGTCGGGCGCGGCATCAGTGACGGGCGTCGCGCAGTTCGCGGGGAAGGGAGAAGACGAGGGTCTCGTTGGCCGTCGTGACCGGCTGGACCTCGCCGTAGCCGTGCTCGGCCAGCATGTCCAGCACGCCGCGGACCAGGATGTCGGGCACCGAGGCGCCCGAGGTGATGCCGATCGTGCGGACGCCATCGAGCCAGACGGGGTCGACCTCGCGAGCGAAGTCCACCAGATACGCGGCCTTGGCGCCTGCCCCGAGCGCCACTTCCACCAAGCGCACCGAGTTCGACGAATTGCGTGAACCGACCACGATGACCAGATCGCATTCCGGCGCCATCGCCTTCACCGCGACTTGGCGGTTCTGCGTGGCGTAGCAGATATCGTCGCTCGGCGGGTCCTGCAAGGCGGGAAAGCGCTCCCGCAGGCGCTGCACCGTCTCCATCGTCTCGTCCACGCTCAACGTGGTCTGCGAGAGCCAGATCACCTTCGACTCGTCGCGCACGCTGACCTTGTCCACCGAGTCGGGCCCGTCGACCAGCTGGACGTGCTCGGGCGCCTCACCGGCGGTGCCCTCGACCTCCTCATGGCCCTCATGACCGATCAGCAGGATGTCGTAGTCGTCGCGGGCGAACCGCTTCGCCTCCTGGTGCACCTTGGTGACCAGCGGGCAGGTGGCGTCGATGGTGTGCAGACTGCGCGCGGCGGCCGAGGCGTGCACCGCGGGCGACACGCCGTGCGCGGAGAACACCACGACCGCGCCCTCGGGGACCTGGTCGGTCTCGTCGACGAAGACCACGCCGCGCTCGCGCAACGTCTCCACGACGTGCCGGTTGTGCACGATCTCCTTACGCACGTAGATGGGCGCGCCGTGCTTGTCCAGCGCCTTCTCGACGGTTTCGACCGCGCGGTCCACGCCGGCGCAGTACCCGCGCGGCTCCGCGAGCAGCACGCGTTTTCCGCCCTCGGCGACGGCGCTTCCGGCGCCGGCCGAGCGGGCGATTCCGACGTTCAAGGGAATGGCCGAAGACATGCCCACAGGATACGTGCGGAGCGCGACCACGCCACGTCCGGGAGTTGCCCGTCACAATCCGCGCGCGAGCCGGTGCGTACGGGCCGCGAACTGGGACGTAGAGGCCGCCGTGGCCGGGTTGCCGACCGGCCGCGGCGAATGTCTCGGACACTCCCGCCGGGACCTGCGTCTATTCTCCGCATTATGAGCACAGCGCCGCGCAATTCCCGCCGACCGGCCGCGCGCCGTTACGGGCGAATATTCGAACGGCGCGCGCCCCTCCTTTGCATAACACACCATTTCGGGCAGGCTAGGACCATGCTTCGACCACCCTTTCTGGCCCGCGTCGCGGCCGGCGCCGCCGTATACGCCCTCGAGGAATCCCGCCGGCTACCCACGGCGGCAATGAATTTCCCGATCACGGCCATCAGTCAGGTGCTGCAGACGACGATGCACGTCCAGCAGTTCGTGACCAGCCTGGCCCTGAAGGGCGACGCGGTGTTCGACCGGCTGTCCAACCACCCGGTCGAGCAGCCGGAGTGGGCCACGTTCGACGAGGACCTCACCGACGACCCGACCTCCGCCCCGCATCGCAGCAGTCGATTCGACCTCTTCACCGCCGACGATCCCGAACCGTTGCGCGCGGACGACTCCTTCGCTGCGGACGACACCCGCGTCGGCGCGACCAACGGCCATGTCGCCTCGGTGACGAGGATCGCCGAGCCACCGGCCGAGGACCCGGAGCCCGCCGACCCGCAAACCGATCCCGAGCCTGTCGCGGAAACGCCCGCGATCGCCGAACCGGAAGTCGCCGTCCGCTACGACTACGCCAACATGACCCTGGCCCAGTTGCGCGCCCGGCTGCGCCAGCTGACGATCGAAGACCTCACCGCGCTGCTGGAGTACGAGCAGCACACCCGCGCCAGGGCGCCGTTCGTGACCATGCTCACGAACCGGATCGCCACTGTGCAGGCCCAGTGACCGAACCCCGGACTCCTTCGTCGCCGACGGCGAGCCGGGACACCTCCGGCGGGCCCGCCGCCGCACCGGCCAACTCCGCCGAGCATCCCTGGCCGGTGCGTTCGGTGTCCATGAAGGTCGCCCAGTGGATCGACCGGCTCGGCGGCATCTGGGTGGAGGGTCAGATCACCCAGATCAACCTTCGTCCGGGCACCCGCACCGCGTTCCTGGTGCTGCGCGATCCGTCCGCCGACATGTCGCTGTCGGTGACCTGCGATCCGGATCTCATCCGCAATTCCCCCGTCGCCCTGCAAGAGGGCAGCCGGGTGGTCGTCTACGGCAAGCTCTCGTTCTTCACCGGGCGCGGCACGATCTCGTTGCGCGTCCTGGAGATTCGGCCGGTGGGCATCGGCGAGCTGCTGGCCCGCATCGAGCGGCTGAAGGCGCTGCTGGCCGCCGAAGGTTTGTTCGATCCGCGGCTCAAGCGCCCGATCCCGTTCCTGCCGGACACGATCGGACTCATCACCGGCCGCGCGAGCGCCGCGGAGCGCGACGTGCTGAGCGTCGCCCGCAACCGTTGGCCCGCGGTACGTTTCGAAATCCGCAACACAGCCGTGCAAGGCCCGACCGCGGTCGCGCAGATGCTCACGGCGCTGGCCGAACTGGATCGGCATCCCGCCGTCGAGGTGATCGTGCTGGCGCGCGGCGGCGGCAGCGTGGAAGACCTGCTGCCGTTCTCCGACGAGGCGCTGTGCCGCGCCATCGTGACCGCCACCACGCCGATCGTCAGCGCGATCGGCCACGAACCGGACAACCCGCTCAGCGACCTGGTCGCTGATCTGCGCGCGGCCACCCCGACCGATGCCGCCAAGCGAATCGTCCCGGACGCCGCCGCCGAACTGGCCTGCATCCGCGAGCTGCGCGACCGAACCGCCGCCGCGTTGCGCGGCTGGGTGGACCGGGAGACCAGGGCGCTCGCCCAGCTGCGGACGCGGCCGGTGCTGGCCGACCCGCTGCGCGAGATCGATCGCCGTCGGGAAGAAGTCGAACGCCTGCGCACCGCCGCGCACCGCTCCGCCGAACAGCTCATCCGCACCGAATCCACGGCCGCCCGGCATCTGCGCGAGAAACTCACCGCCGTGGGCCCGGCCGCCACGCTGGCCCGTGGCTACGCTGTCGTACAACGCGTCACCGGCCGGGAACGGGAGGTGGTGCGCTCGATCGAGGACGCGCCCGCGGGCAGCCAGTTGCGCATCCGGGTGGCCGACGGGGCCGTCACGGCCGCCGCGCTCGGCACCCAGGCGCTCGGCGCGAAGCACACCGACGCAGGGAGGAACTGACCTTGGCCGAGTCCGGCAAGTCCACGGGCAAGAACGGGACGGGAGCTGATCCGGCCGACGACGCGGCCGAGATCGCCGGTTTCGGATACGAACGCGCCCGCGACGAACTCGTCAATGTCGTCAAGATCCTCGAACAGGGCGGCCTCGACCTGGACGAATCCCTCGCCCTCTGGGAGCGCGGCGAGGCGCTGGCCAACCGCTGCGAAGAGCACCTGGCGGGCGCGCGCAAGCGCGTCGAGGACGCACTGCACCGCACCGACCTGGAGCGGCAGGAATGACCATCCGTCGCGCCACACCCGACATCCGCACTACCGATCTGGCCGCCAGCCGTGATTTCTACCGGCTGCTCGGCTTCCACGAGGCGATGGACCTGGGCTGGGTGGTGACGATGGCCTCACCGTCCAACCCGACCGCCCAAGTCCTGCTCCTGGGTCCCGACGCCGAGCTGCGTCAGCCGGACATGAGCGTGGAGGTCGACGACGTCGACGCCGTGCATGCGACGGTCCTCGCCGCGGGCGCCGACATCGTCTACCCCTTGCGCGACGAGCCGTGGGGCGTGCGCCGCTTCTTCGTCCGCGACCCCAGCGGGACCATCGTCAACGTGGTGAGTCACCGCTGACGACAGCCCCGTGGGCCGCCCTTATCGCGGTGCGGCCACGGCCAGGAATCGCGCGATGCCGTCCGCACTGCTCGCCTGGTCGAACCCGGCTTTCTCCAGCACACGCACCGACGACGGGTTGGACAGCTCCACATCGGCGCGCACCACGCGGACGCCCGGCGCGGTGAACGCGTGCGCCGTCAGGGCGACGGTGGCCTCGGTCGCGTAGCTACGACCGCGCCGCGAGGCGACGATGCCGTATCCGATCTCCAGCTCACCGTCGGCGGGCGGCCAGAACAGCCCGATCGAGCCGACGACGAGCCCACTCGATCGTTCGATGATCAGCCGATGCCCGAAAGGTCCGAGCCAGTCCGGATGCGCCGCGAACAGACCGGCGATGACGCGATCCCCTTCGGCCGGGAAATCCGCCGCCCACGCGGCCTGACGCCGGTCTTCGAGCACGGCGGCCGCCGCATCGGCGGTCCACGACCGCAGGATCAGGCGTTCGGTGAGCAGATCGGAGGAAAGGAAAACAGACACGTGACACTCCTGGTCATCGAGGAAAGACCGGTTCGCGTCGACGCGTCTGCGAATTACCAGTGGCGCGCGAACCGGCGAAGGACATGCGAAATACAGCTGGCGACAGCCATATTCATCGACCTCCGAGATCCGGTTCGGCACGTGTCTCGTACCGCGGCAAACTTAACGGTCGTGTGCGTCCGAAGGCAAGCGTGTCTCAGGGCTTCAGTGGTTGCGCCGCGGTGATCGCCTGGGCGAGCGTGGTGAACGCCGCTTGGTTGCCGGCGCCGGTGATCAGCACGCGGGACCGGCCGAGGTCGGTGATCCACGCGGTCTCCGAGCCCTGCTCGGCGTAGACGACCCACTTCTGCGCGCCGACCTGCTCCGTGCCGCCGGCGTACCGGGACCCGAGCACGAACCGGGCCAGCGCCTCCTCGGTCGCGTCGCTCTGACTGCAACGCATGTAGGTGCCCTGCGGTGTGATGTAGCCCACCGTGCTGACCGGTCCGCCGCCATTGCCGCCGATGGACTCGCGGCTGCCGGAATTCGGCGTCCAGTCCGCGGGCAGCTCCGGGTTGCGGATCGGGAACGGCAGGGACCGGGCGTCGGCGGTGAGCGCCGCCCGCGCGTCGAAGTGCGGGATCTGCCCCTGCGTCGGACCGTTCGCGGCGAAACTGCACTGGCTGGCCAGGCCCGCGAAAACCAGCGCGATCAGCACCAACGGGATCAGCGACCAGAACAGGTCCCGGTAGTCGTTCAGGATGCGTGGCTTTTGGTACGACACGCTCCCAGTATCCACTCGGACGGCGACGCTGCCCCGCGCACCCCGACACCGCCGAGCAGGGGTGTACGCCCGTGCCACATCGAATGAGACAATTGACCGGCACGTACCGACGCACAGGAGGCACCCCGCAATGACGGCAACTTCTCCCACACCTAGCCGCCGCGAGGCGCCCGACCGCAACCTCGCACTCGAGCTGGTCCGCGTGACCGAGGCCGGAGCGATGGCAGCGGGCCGGTGGGTCGGCCGCGGCGACAAGGAGGGGGGCGACGGCGCCGCCGTCGACGCCATGCGGCAGCTGGTCAGCTCGGTGTCCATGCGCGGCATCGTGGTCATCGGCGAGGGCGAGAAGGACGAGGCGCCCATGCTGTACAACGGCGAGGCCGTCGGCGACGGGACCGGCCCCGAAGTGGACTTCGCGGTGGACCCGATCGACGGCACCACGCTGATGTCCAAGGGCGTGCCCGGCGCGATCTCCGTACTGGCGGTCGCCGAGCGCGGCGCGATGTTCGACCCGTCCGCGGTGTTCTACATGCACAAGATCGCCGTCGGCCCCGACGCCGCCGATGTGATCGATATCTCGGCCCCGATCGGCGAGAACATCAGCCGGGTCGCCAAGGCCAAGAACTCCTCGAAGTCCGACCTGACCGTCTGCATCCTGGACCGTCCCCGGCACGCCGAGCTGATCCAGCAGGTGCGCGACGCGGGCGCCCGCATCCGCCTGATCTCCGACGGTGACGTCGCGGGCGCGATCGCCGCGGCCCGCCCGGACTCCGGCACCGACATCCTGGTCGGCATCGGCGGCACGCCCGAGGGCATCATCGCCGCCGCCGCGATCCGCTGCATGGGCGGCGAGCTGCAGGGCATGCTCGCGCCGAAGGACGACGAGGAACGGCAGAAGGCCATCGACGCGGGCCACGACCTCGATCGCGTGCTGACCACCGAGGACCTCGTCTCCGGCGAGAACGTCTTCTTCTGCGCCACCGGCGTCACCGACGGCGACCTGCTACGCGGCGTGCGTTACTACGGCGGCGGCGCCTCCACCCAGTCGATCGTCATGCGCTCGAAGTCCGGCACCGTCCGCATGATCGACGCCTACCACCGCCTGACCAAGCTGCGCGAATACTCCTCGGTCGATTTCATCGGCGACGAACACGCGGTCCCGCCGCTGCCGTGATTTTTGGCCGCGACTTCGTCGCGGCGTGTTCGCGGCCCCTTTGTGG
>NZ_JBHVDM010000030.1:0-80278 GCF_042802775.1 Nocardia sp. NPDC057455
ATCTGGCACCGGGGCACTCGTCGTATGGAGGCATCACGATTTCTGAACCCACGACCGCGAACGAGAAGTTCGACGACGAGGACTACCCCGCCTACACGATGGGCCGGGCCGCGGACCTGCTCGGCACCACCCAGGCCTTCCTGCGCAGCCTGGACGAGGCGAACCTGATCACCCCGCAACGCTCCGCAGGCGGCCACCGCCGCTACTCCCGCTACCAGCTGCGCATCGCCGCGCGCGCCCGCGAACTCGTCGACCAGGGCACACCGCTCGAGGCGGCGTGCCGGATCATCATCCTCGAAGATCAACTCGCCGAAGCACTGGAACGCAACGCCACGCTGAATCAGAAGCACGACTGAACGCCCTCGGCCGGAGCCTTGCGGCGACAGCCCTTGTCCCGTGACAGGCTGTGCTCATCGTCCTTGTTGGTGTCCTGGACCTGAGGTATCGGCCACAGGAGAAGCCGCCGCTACTGCGGCTCCGCCGAACGCTCGGCGGTTCGGCGCCGCTCGGCGCGGTAAGCGAGCGCACCGATGATGCGTTGCCATGCCGGGGACGCCTCGGAGATCCGGGAAGAGATCAGCTGCGGGCTCTCCGGCCGGTCTCGTTCGTGTTCGATTTCCCATGCGTCCAGGTCGTCGATGAGCCGGTCCAGGCGTGGATCGTCCGGATCCCAGTCGACTGATCGATCACAGGCGAGATACAGGCGAATCGTCTCGGGGTCGTCGAGGCCCGCGGTCTTGTCCCGTATCCGCTGCGGTATGACGCGCGGATCCAGAGCTTGCAGCAGGATCCACGAGTCGCGCTCGAGTCGTACCCTCCGTTCGCTGACGCCGAGACTCCGCATCCGGTTCAGGATGGCGACCACCTCGGGAGGCAGGACAAGATTTTCACCGCTTGCCAGGTCGGCGATGCGGCGGCGGTACTCGGTGAGCTGGTCGATCTTGCGCTGCAATTCGGCGTCGATGTCGGTGACGGCCGCGGCGAAGGCGGCCGGCTGGGCGTGGAGCAGCGCGTCGATACGGGCCAGTGGAACGCCGGCGTCGGCGAGGGTCCTGATCCGGATGAGGTCCACGGCGGCCTGCGCGCTGTAGCGGCGGTAGCCGGAGGCAGAGCGCTCGGGCTCGGGCAACAGGCCGACGTGGTGATAGTGACGAACAGTGCGCACGGTCACGCCCGCGGTTGCCGCGAGTTGGCTGATCGTGAGCACCGTCCTCCTCGGGTCTTCGTGAAACACGATTGTGCCGAGTCTAGAGACCCGCCGCCCGGTCGATGACGTCGCGAATCGCCTGAACCACGGCATCGGGGCGGTCGAAGCAGAGCCGGTGGTGGAGGGTGTCGGACAGAATGCGTTGTTCGCCGTTCGAGACCCCACTCACCAGGGCCGCGTCCATTCGCGTCTTGGCGTCGTTCACCTCCTGCGCAGTAAGCGATTGCTGGGCAGGGTCGATGCCCACCACCGTGAGCGCGACCACCGGGACATCGGGAATGTTCGGCCCCGCTCGCAGTTCGGTGGCGAGGCCGGTCAAAGCGGCACGCTCGGCGATACCGACCCTCATCCATTCATCGCTCACCTTGGCATCGATCAGTGGTTGCCGAATGTGCTCCGGGTAATCCGCGAGCAATTCGCCGCGCATCTCGCGCAGGGCCGAGCGCATCTGTCGGAGCTGATCCTGATCGGATGCCATCTGCTCGGCCGCGGCCAGACTCGCTGTGGGTGGCATGTAATCGTCCCAGTCGCGGTGCAGGCCGTCCAACCAGACCAGTCCCGCCACCTCCCGCGGGTACAACTGCGCGAACCGATGCGCGTAGAAGCCGCCGAGCGAGTGTGCGGCGAGAACGTAAGGAGCGGCGATGTTCTGGGCGCGCAGCAGCTCGCGCAGTTCCGTGGCGACAGCGGCGGCGGTGCGCGGCAAGGGCAGGGAAGCGCTGTAGCCCGTGCCGCCACGGTCGTAGACCACAGCGGTGGTGAATCGCGAAACCTGTTGCTGGACACCGAAGTAGTCCAGGCCGACCGCGCTCGCGCCGGGCAGGAACACGACTGCCGGTCCGCCGCTGCCCGACCGATGCACGAAAAGACGGCGGCCGTCGACTACCTGGAACCTTCCGATCGGCGGAGCGAGCCGAGCCGAGGAAGTGATGTCATACGTCATGGGACAAGCCTGCAACCCTGACGCAGGGTCAGGGTCAATCCGGTGCGCCTACCGCACTGCCCCTCCCCCGTTCCACGCTCGGATCGGGACTCGATGCCGATCTCGTCGCGGATCCGGCGCATGTGGCGGAATCCTTGCGATCTTCTCCCTGGCCCCGGGGTCGCGACCGGTGAACTGCCAGGTCGGGCACCGACTGTCCGGGGCCGCTCGGGCGGCGGCGTAGGCGGGCGTAAGATCCGATGCGTCGTTTCGTGTTGTCCAAGGGAAGGTCGGTGAGCAGTGGAGCCCGCGCCCTCGGCCACACCTCGGCGTAGTCCGGCGCCCTCTGATCCTCCGACCTTCCGAACCTCTCGGACCAACAGTCCTTCCGGTCTGCGATGCGCCGGCACGGTAGATTTCACGACCCGGGATGCGTGGCGCTCGGCTCTGGCGGAACTGGCCGCCACCGGCCGCGACGTCCACTTGGACCTGTCGGAGCTGACATTCATCGACGTCCACGGAACAACCATGCTGGTGGAAGCCGCCACCCACGCGCCGCAAGCACCACGAATCGTGCTGCACCGGCCCCCACCGATGATGCTTCGGATCCTCGGAGTGTTCTGGCCCTCCCTACACACCATCGAGGTAGTGCACACATGAGCTCTGTTGGCGCTGCGTCGGCCGCTTCGCAATCCACCGATCCGTTTGTGCATCCCGCGCTGTTCTACCGCGACACCGAGGAATACCTCGCAGGCACCATCGGATTCATTCGCGAAGGACTCGCGAACGACGAGCCGGTCGCGGTCGCGGTCCCCGGCCCGAACCTGACCCTCCTACGCGCCGAGCTCGGCTCCGACGCCGACTCGGTACACCTGATGGACATGACCGTGGAGGGCCGCAATCCCGGCCGCATCATCCCGGGAGTGCTGCGCGACTTCGCCGACCGGCATCGGTCCGGACGCGTGCGAATCATCGGCGAACCCATCTGGGCCGGCCGCTCGTCGCTCGAGTATCCAGCGTGCGTGCAGCACGAGGCGCTGATCAACGCGGCATTCACCGGGCGCGAAGTGAGCATCCTGTGTCCCTACGACACCACACGTCTGTCGCCGCAGGTCCTGGCCGACGCGCACGCCACCCACCCCGTCCTCATCGACAACACCGGTCGGCGAACCAGCGACGACTACAACCCCGACCATATCGTCGACCTCTACAATCAACCGCTGCCCTCCGCACCCGCCACCGCCACCGCCATGGGCTTCGACGCCACATCCCTGGCCGATGTCCGGCACGTCGCCACAGAACACGCCCGCAAAGCAGGCCTGCCCGAGCACCGGCTGATCGACCTGGAACTGGTCGTCGCGGAAACCACTACCAACTCTGTCGTCCACGGCGGCGGACACGGCACGCTGCGGATGTGGACCGACGGCCACCAGCTGCGCTTCCAGATCAGCGACAACGGACACATCACCAACCCACTCGCAGGCCGCCTACCCGCACAGAACTATCGTCCGGGCGGCCGCGGTCTACTGCTGGTCAACCAACTCACCGACCTCGTGCGCATCCACACCGGCCGCGACGGCACCACCATTCAGCTCCACTTCGACTTCGATCACGATCTGCCGTAGCGCACCGAAGGGCGGCCGGCTACCGGCCCACCGGAGAGGCAAAGCGCGTTTCGCGCTGGAAATCGGCTGCTTCGGCGATTGCATGATCGGTGTGGCACAGTTGGCCGGGCGTGCCCGGTTCTCGGCCACGCCATCCAGCACGAATTCGGCGGGCCGCGGCGACCGATCCGGTTGCGCATCGGCGGGTCGGTACCGGTGCAGGGTGTGGAATTCGTTTCGGAAGCAGGACTGTGATGGATTCCCGGCCTGAGCCGTCGTGGGTAGGACGTTTGACGGTGCAGGGCTGGTTCCTGCTGGTCCTGGGTGTGATGGTGGTGTTCGTCCTCGCCGGCGCGGGTACGGGCGCGGGAATGATAAGCCAGACCAAAGACAGCTCCAACCGGTTGATCGACCAGCTGCAACCGGCTGTGACGCAGACCTACCGACTGCAGGGCGCATTGATCAGCCAGGAGACCGGCGTGCGGGGCTACGCCATCGCCGCTGAACCGGGATTTCTCGCCCCCTACGAGGTCGGCCGCGACGAGGAACGCCGAGCCGCGGACAGGCTGCGCACCCTGCTCGCCGACCACCCAGCCCTGCTGACGGATCTGGATGGGGTGCTCGCTGCCGCGCAGGAGTGGCGCCGCGACCACGCCGACCCGGTCATCACCGCCCCCGACACGGCCGGCGCGGCGCGGCGCGCTCGGGACGGACTCGATGCCGGCGAGGCCGCCTTCGATGTACTGCGGGCGCGGTTCGTCGCGCAGAACGCTCACCTGGAACAAGCCCGTGACAGCGCACGCGCGGATTTGGTGCGCACCCGCCAGTCGCGGGACACGGTGCTGACGGCGATGGTGGCGATGTTCGTGGCGACCTCGCTGGTGCTGACGTTGGTGGTGCGGCGGCTGGTGACCCGTCCGCTGGCGCAGCTGACGGCGGCGTCGCTGCGGGTCGCCGACGGCGATTTCGACCACCACATCGACGTCACCGGGCCCGCGGACCTGTTCACCGTCGCCGAGGCGGTCGAACTGATGCGGCGGCGCGTGGTCGCCGATCTGGAATCGTCCCGCGCCACCGAAGCCGCGCTCGTCCGCCAGGCCGCGGACCTGGATGCCCAGGCCGAGGAGTTGCGGCGCTCGAACCAGGAACTCGAGCAGTTCGCCTACGTTGCCTCCCACGACCTGCAGGAACCGTTGCGCAAGGTGGCCTCGTTCTGCCAGCTGATCGAGAAACGCTACAACGACTCCCTCGACGACCGTGGCCGCCAGTACATCGAATTCGCCGTCGACGGCGCCCACCGCATGCAGGTACTGATCAACGACCTGCTCGCCTTCTCCCGCGTCGGGCGAGTGAACCAGTCCGCCAGCCCCGTCTCCCTCGACGACACCCTCGACCGTGCCCTGCACAACATCGCCGCCGCACGAGAGGTTTCCGGCGCCGTCGTCCACCGTCCCGAGCACCTGCCGCAGGTAGTCGGGGATGCGACTCTGCTCACCCAGTTGTGGCAGAATCTGCTGGCCAACGCCATCAAGTTCACCGAACCCGACACAGCCCCGGTCATCGACATCGACTACACCCGCACCGATACCGAACATCGGATCTCCGTGGCCGACAACGGTATCGGCATCGGTGCCGAATTCGCCGAGAAGGTGTTCGTCATCTTCCAGCGCCTGCACGGGCGCGACGAGTACACCGGGACCGGCATCGGACTGGCCATCTGTCGCAAGATCGTCGAGTTCCACGGCGGCCGGATCTGGATCGACACCGACTACACCGACGGCGCGCGCTTCACCTTCACTCTTTCCGACAGCACCGACAGCACCGACGCACCCCCTCGGACCTCCGAACCCGACACGGAGTGAAACCATTCGCCGAGGCAGACAGTTCGGCCGTCGGCCCCGGTGTCGCCGCGGACGCCCAGAACGCGCCCTGCCCGGAGGGATTCGGGTGGCATCGGCCACTCACCACCGGTTGAGCCGAGCGGTGCGTGGGGACAAGTTCGCGCGCGGGTGAAAGCAAGTCGATGGAAACGGCCCGAACCTCGAAAGGTTCGGGCCGTTCACATCGGTGCGGTATCAGATGACGAAATCGCAAATCACCCGCCGACAACGAGCTTTCGCAGCCGCTCGAAACAGATCGGTGTGCGCGTGGGCACCTGTGCCGCTACCGATCGCGGTCTCAACGCAGTGCGCCGCGACGGCCGGTCACCAATCCGACCAAGAACAGCAGGACAACCGCGCCGCCGAGGCAGGTGAAGAAACTGAACCACAGTCCGCCGCCCTCGACATCGACACCCAGAAGCTTCAGCAGGAACCCGCCGAGCAGGCCGCCGACAATTCCCACCACGATGTTGAGCAGAATTCCCTGCTGCGCATCAGTTTTCATGATCTTGCTGGCGATCCAGCCGGCCACACCGCCGATGATGATCCAACCGAGGATTCCGAGACCGAGCATCATTTTCTCCGATTCGTCGAGTTGAGCCCGCATACTGGTCGAGCGAGCTGTCTGTCCTCGCCATACCCCGGACGTCGGCCGTCAATCGCGTTGCCCAGCAGCGGCTTATCGCTGCGTCTCAGGATCGGGTCGGCGGGCGCCCGCTCGTCGAGCAACGGGAGCCCAGGCGAAGACACTCCAGCGCCCGGCCTCCGGCATGTCCCCTGCGGCTCAGAACGCGTAGCGCACCGTCAACCAGGGCGTCCGCTCGGCGATGAGGCCGGTCAGAGTTTCGACACCGGCGGCCTTGACGTTGTTGCGGTAGCGCACGTTCCACATGCCCGACTGGGAACGCTTGGCCTGCTGGATCGGCGGCTGCCACAACAGGTCCTCGGACTTCGGGTGCCAGCCGAGGTTGAGCTCGTGCAACTGCTCGTTGTGGGTGAGCATGATGATCTCCGCGGCGGCCTGGGCCTTGAAAGCCGAGCCCGTGCCGTCCGAGAGCTGCTCCAGCAGCTCCGCCCAGTCCTCCTCCCAGCCGGGGCGGACGACGACGGGGGAGAAGTTGACCTGCACCTCATAGCCCGCTGCCACGAAGTCGTCGATTGCGGCGATGCGCTGCCGGATCGGCGTGGTGCGCAGGTCGAGCAGCTGGGAGTCGGCCTCGGGCATGAGCGAGAACCGGATCCGGGTCCGCCCGCGGGGGTCGAGGTCGAGCAGGTCACGGTTGACGTACTTGGTGGCGAAGGATGCCTTCGCGGTGGGCCACGCGCCGAACGCGGTGATCAGATCGGCGACGTTGTCGCTGACCAGGGCGTCGACCGAGCAGTCGCTGTTCTCGCCCAGGTCGTACACCCACGCGTCAGGGTCACACTGGTTCGGCACGGTCTTGGGCCCCTGCCTGCGCACGTGACGTTCGAGGTAGCCGACGATCTTGTCGATGTTCGTGAAGACCGTGATCGGGTTGGCGTAGCCCTTGCGGCGGGGGACGTAGCAGTAGGCACACGCCATCGCGCAGCCGTTGGATGTCGAGGGTGCGATCCAATCGGCCGAACGGCCGTTCGGCCGGGCCGTCAGCGACTTCTTGACCCCGAGCACGAGGTCCTCGGTCTTGACCCGGATCCAGCGGTCGATGTTGCCCTCGTTGCCGTGCAACTGGTCGATATTCCAGTGGGAGGCGACGGTGATGATCTCGGCGTCGGGGAAACGCGCGCGCACCTGCTGCCCGCGCGGGCTCGCCAGCGCGTCCGGTTCGGCCCACAGCCTACGGACGTCCAGCAGGCGGGGGCCCGAGGTGGGCCGGAAGGGGTCCGGAGCTGCGGCGAATCGAGTCATAGCCTCTGCCTACTCCGCCCCACCGACATACTGGCGGGCTCAGGCCCCCGGTGTGGGCAGCGCCACCGCCCGAGCCGGGAGCCGCCGCCCAGAACGCCGGCTAGGAATTCGATCTTCGGCGGGGCACAATATTCGGAGGGATCGAGTTTCCGAAATGGTCTGCCGTATTCGGCAGATCACTTCGCCCACCGATGGAGGGGCGAAACTGACGACATGCACCGAGACGGCGAGCGCCCGAAAGGGCTCAGTGTTTCCGCGCTGGCGGCGGTAGCGAACCCGTCGTATTCGCGGATCGACACGTGGAATCTGCTCGATGACGCGTGCCGCCGGCTCGCCGATGTCAACAGTGCCGGCCTGGATACCACCCACGAAGCCGCCCTGGTGCGGCGTCTCCTCGATCGTCTCGGCACGTATGAGCGGTACTGGCTGTACCCGGGCGCGGCCGGGCTGACGGCGTTCCGCGGGTATGTCGCCGATCTCGCCACAGTGCGGCTCGCCGAGGAAGTGTCGCTGGCCGTGCGCCTGCTCTCCGAGTACGGCGACCGCGCGGCGGTGTTCGACACCTCCGCGCCGTTGGCCGAGCAGGAACTCGTAGCGCGGGCCAAACAACAGCGGTTCTACACCGTTCTACTCGGCGACGATTCCCCGCCCGAGGCTCCCGAGGGCCTGGCGCAGAGCCTGCGGACGCTTCGCGACCCGTCCGACGACGTGCAGTTCGAACTGCTCGTCGTGGGGAGCATCGAGGACGCCATCACCGCCGTCGCGTTGAACGGCGAGATCCAGGCGGCGATCATCCGGCATGACCTGCCGCTTCGTTCCAGCGACCGGGTGCCGTTGATGACCACATTGCTCGGCGCCTGCGACAACGTGGTCGTGACCGACCGCACCTACGACTGGGTCGAATGCGGCGAGTGGATCAAGGCGCTGCGGCCTCATATCGACCTGTATCTGCTCACCGACGAGTCGATCGCCGCGGAGACCGAGGAAGAGCCGAGCGTCTACGATCGCACGTTCTATCGGCTCAACGACGCCACCGACCTGTACAGCACGGTGCTCGCCGGCATCCGCAGCCGGTTCGCCACACCGTTCTTCGACGCCCTGCGTGCCTACGCGGCGGCGCCGGTCGGCCAGTTCCATGCCCTTCCCGTCGCGCGCGGCGCCAGCATCTTCAACTCCAAGTCGCTACAGGACATGGGCGAGTTCTACGGCCGCAACATCTTCATGGCCGAGACCTCGTCCACCTCCGGCGGGCTGGACTCCCTGCTCGACCCGCACGGCACGATCAGGGCGGCGATGGACAAAGCCGCCAGGACGTGGCGTGCCGATCAGACGTACTTCGTGACCAATGGGACATCCACCGCGAACAAGATCGTCGTACAGGCCCTGACCCGGCCGGGCGACATCGTTCTGATCGACCGCAATTGCCATAAGTCGCACCACTACGGTCTGGTGCTCGCCGGGGCGTACCCGATGTACCTGGACGCCTACCCTCTCGCGCCGTTCGCGATCTACGGAGCCGTGTCCCTGCACACCATCAAGAAGGCGCTGCTGGACCTCGAGGCGGCCGGTCAACTGGACCGAGTGCGCATGCTTCTGCTGACCAACTGCACTTTCGACGGCATCGTCTACAACCCCCGGCGGGTGATGGAGGAGGTCCTGGCGATCAAGCCGGATATCTGCTTCCTGTGGGACGAGGCATGGTACGCGTTCGCGACCGCGGTGCCGTGGGCACGGCAGCGGACCGCGATGGTTGCCGCCGAGCAACTGAAATCGGCATTGTCGTCGTCCGGATACGCCGAGGAGTACCGCCGATGGCGTGCGTCGATGCAGGGAGTCGACCGTGCGGAGTGGAGCAACCACCGGCTGCTCCCCGACCCCGAGCGTGCGCGGGTCCGCGTGTACGCGACGCATTCCACCCACAAGTCGCTGTCCGCGCTCCGGCAGGCGTCGATGATCCACGTGCGCGACCAGGATTTCAAAGCGCTCGTCCGCGAGGCGTTCGCCGAGGCGTTTTTGACCCACACCTCGACGTCGCCGAACCAGCAGTTGCTGGCGTCGTTGGACTTGGCGCGTCGGCAGGTCGACATCGAGGGCTTCCAGCTGGTCCGGCACGCCTACGACATGGCGCTGGTGTTCCGTCACCGCGTCCGCAAAGACCGGCTGATCGGCAAGTGGTTCCGCATCCTCGACGAGGCCGACCTGGTGCCCGACGAGTTCCGGCTCTCCGCGGTCAGCTCGTACCGGCAGGTCAGGCAGGGTGGACTGGCAGCGTGGAACGAGGCGTGGCGGTCCGATCAGTTCGTGCTCGACCCGACTCGGGTCACCCTGTTCATCGGCGAGACCGGCATGAACGGGTACGACTTCCGCGAGAAGATCCTGATGGACCGGTTCGGGATTCAGATCAACAAGACCTCGATCAACAGTGTGCTGTTGATCTTCACGATCGGCGTCACCTGGTCGAGCGTGCACTACCTGCTCGACGTGCTGCGCCGGGTGGCCACCGACTTCGAGAGCAGCCGGAGCGCGGGCGGTAAGGCCGATCGCGCCCTGCAACAGCGCCGGGTCGACGAGATCACCAAAGATCTGCCCGCGCTGCCCGACTTCAGCGAGTTCGACAGCGCGTTTCGTCCCGACGGGGCCAGCTCGTTCGGCGACATGCGATCGGCCTTCTACGCCGGATATGAGGAATCCGACCGCGAACACGTGCTGCTCGGCGATGCCGGGCGACAGCTCGCCAAGGGCAGGCACCTGGTGTCCGCCACCTTCGTGGTCCCCTACCCACCGGGTTTCCCGGTGCTGGTCCCGGGGCAGGTGATCTCGACGGAGATCCTGTATTTCCTGGCCGACCTGGATGTCAAGGAAATTCACGGATACAACCCCGACCTCGGTTTGTCGGTGTTCACCGAAGCCGCGCTCGCGCGGTTGGCCGCGGCTCGGCACGCGAGCGCCGTGGCATCCGAGGGTTCGCCGATGGCAGCTTCGGTACCCGCGCTCCACCGTCTGGGGCTCGCGTGAACTGTTGAGCCGGTTCTCCCCGGTGGGCGAGCCGGAGCGTCACGACCTGACCGGATCCTGGTGAAAGCGGGCAATCAGCCGCGGACGGAGTCGTGCCATCCTTCGCGTTCGAAGCCCTACTGTCCTAGGCAGCTCAGCGCCCGCATGGCCGCGCACTCTATGCGTGAAAGATCGCCGAGGAGGGAGCCTGCCTGCACGAGGTGATGCGCATCGCCTGATTCACCGGCTCGTGTGATCAATGCTGCGACTTCCGTCCATAGGGTGGCTGCCTCGGTGTACAGCCCATGGCCGGTGCGCAGGTGGCGACTGTCGAGTGTCCGGGCGCATTCGGCGAGGAAGTCGCGGTAGAAAGTGCGGAACAGAGCGCCGCCGGTGCCCGCCTTCTCCATCAGGAGAGCAGCCTGCGCCAGATCACGCCGCGGGTGGTCGGTCCGCCGGAGCCAGGTGGGCACCAGCTTGCCCGCCTTCTCGATACCTCGGTAGCCGAGATTGGCGATGGGCGGGTTGAGGAAGGCGTCGGCGCAGGCGGTGATGGCGGGGATGATCCGGCTGCGTGGGGAGGGCATGTCGCGCGCAGCGGCGAGGGTGAAGGACCGGTGCGCGGCGGTCATCGGGCCGCGCGCGGCCCTGGCCTGGGCGAGGCTGGTGCGGCTGGTGGATACCGCGCCGCCTTGCTGGTCGGTGTCGATCAGGTAGGCGTCGTGGTCGTCGTAGCCGTACAGAGCGACGACATGACCACCGAAGTGCACTTTCGCCGTGAAGTAGTCCAGGTAGTAGCTGTCGAGTTGTAGTCCTACGGGGTGGCCTGCGGCGATGGGGGCAGCCACGTTCTCCCAGGCCTTGCGGGGGGATGTGGTCTCCCGGACCGAGAGCTCCAGTCCGAGTCCGGTGGCCAGGTTCCTGGTGAGATCGAAAGGCTTGATCCGTCCCCCGAGGAAGGGGAAGCCCAAGTTCTTACTGTCCCAGTAGATGAAGGACAGGCCGGAACCGAGACCGAAGAGCATCGGCTCGGACAGATCGATTCCCAGATGCCGCAGCAGCACTCCCAGAGCGGTCGTCTCGCAGTGCTGCGTACCGCGGGCGTCGATGTCTGTCACCGTGGTCATGCCATGCCTTCCTGGGCGCAGATCAGCAGTTGTGCTTGCGGCTCCGCTCCGAGACATCTGCACGTACGGGCGCAGGCCGCGGATGCGGATGGCCGCGGAGGAAGCGTTGCAGACATGGTGGACCCTCCCGTGACGGGAGAGTCCAACGCCGCACCCGGCCGACCAGGTCGCTGGGTTCGCCTCGCGAACCCAGCTATAAGTAGCTTTGTGATCAGCAGGAACCGCTCACCCAACGATCACGGAGCCGCCACCCGGCCAAGGGGTGTATGCCGCGGAACCCCGGATCCGCAGAAACGTTGCCGTCCGCCGAAAGCTGGATGATCCGCCGTGCTCCGGGCCCTGTCACCGCCTCCGCACGGCAGGCCTTGCGCCAGCCGAACGGCATGAGATGAACTCGTTCGCCGCGCTGTTGCAGACGTTCGGCGATCTCCACCAGTACATCCAGAGTGTCGGCAAGTACCGAAAGCACATCCACTTCCGCGACGGCCCTCAGGCGATCACCCGGCACATGGGCGACACCGTCGATGACGACCTCCCCCGCATCGGTCTCGTCGACGATCCGCAGGACGGTCCGCACGGCCGCACCCGCCAGAGTGAGATCCCCGTGATCCACGCCGACGGACACGCGCAAGCACTCGTGGAAACATTTGCGTACCCCAACCCCCCACTCCATATCGACCGCCCCCGGGCCCTCGGCCGTCACTGTGTACTCGAAGGTCCGGCAACGAGTACTGATGATCTGCACGGCCTACCCCTCCTCCAATGCTTTCACGGCGTCGAGGTCCAGCACCGCGTTGGCGGTGCGCTCGATGATGCCGAGGCAGATCTCGTCCGGTTGGTATCTCGGCTGGATAGCGCTGTGGCCGATGGTCGCCAACCAGATGAAATACGGGTACAACGCCTGCTGCCGGTAGGCCAGCCACGCCGTGTCGAAATCGGGCGCCTGCGCGCCGCATGCCGCGAGGCGGTCGAGGTAGACGGCCAGCAGCTCGCGCTCCCAATCCCGCCGGTCGTGCACGGCCAGACCGGAGCCCACCACATAGGCGACGTCATACGCCCAGCTGCCACGCAGGACAACTTGCCAGTCGGTGAAACCCATTCGACCGCTGGAGGTTCGGTAGGTGTTGCCGATGTGGCTGTCGCCGTGCAGGAAAGTCTGCGCACCAGTGCTGGCAATCTCCAGCGATCGTTGCAGCGCCTGATAGAGCCGGTCGTGGTCGTGCGCAAGCGTTTCCGGTATCACCGCAGCCGCTCGCCGGGCTCCGACCTGCGCGCGTTTCGACATGCCGATCAATCGGTCGAGATTGGCGAAATGCGCCCGCGGTGGCTTCAGCCACCGATGGCGCTCCAGCTCGGCATCGTTCCAGAAGCGGGCGTGCCAAGTCGCCATCGTACGCAGCAAATCCTCGATCTGAGTGCGATCGATCGGTGTCTGCGGTGTGCAGAAGGTGGCGCCTTTCGTACTGACGATGTCCTCGAGCAAAGAGATCGTGCGGCCCGACCGGTAGTCGACAGCACTGTGGTAGCCGCGCGGCGCTTCGATGTCCAGGGCAGGCCGTAGGTGGGTGAAGAATCCCGGCTCACCGCCGATGATTCCGGCCAGGTCCAAGGTGAGGCGCTGTTTGAAGTCCGCGGTGGTCTTCGCGAACAACTCCTCCGGCAGGCCTGCCGCTCGGCCTGCGGCGTTATAGGCCACGCTGAGCTTCCAGCGGGTGGACGTGCCCGCGCTCACGTCCTGGGTCTCGAAGGAGGCGACTTCCGCATCGGGGTGTCCACCGCACAGCACGGCGGTCAGCCATTGCGCTGTCACTTCACGACCGGTCACCGGCACGTCCCTCGGTATACGAGCCCGCTGCCGGGTCAACGTTTCCTTGGCGACATGACCACCGATGCGGGCGATCCCCCGCAAGATCTCCGGCACGGGCCGGGAAGCACTCGATGCCAATACACACCCTTTCCGCTCGCTGGGTTCGGCTGCTGCTCTCAACCGGGTTCCGCGCCATCGGGCACGCCTCACGGACGGTATGGCAGCTGGGCCGAGGGAACATCCGTCGAATGCGAGAGAAATATCCGTATGGCCCGGCCCGGAAGCTCGATCGGCTCTGATCGCCCGCGATGCCTAAGCTCACCCGCATGCAGAAGTCTCCCGCGACGGTCTTCCTCGGTCGTGACGCCGAGATCGAGAACCTGGAGGCGCTCGCGCGCCGGGTCGCGACAGGACGGGGGGCGGTTGTGCTGGTGGAAGGTGAGCCCGGTATCGGCAAGACGTCGCTGCTGGAGGCAGCCGCTATCCGCTTCACGGCAGCGGGCCTGCGCGTTCACGTCGGCGCGGCCAAAGAATTGCAACGTGACGTACCGTTCGCCGCGGTGCGTTCCTGGCCGGCGGCCGATGACACCGCGCCCGGCGGCGGCTCGGATCCGAGTCGCCCGCTGCTGCACAGCGGGGATCGTGCGGGCGACGCCGCGGCGACACACGAGTTCGCGGTCAGCGAGGCGATCCTGGAGCGGGTGGACGCATGGTGTGCTTCCACTCCGGTGGCACTGATCATGGACGACCTCCACTGGGCGGATGCGTCGAGCCTGTCGGTACTGCGGCGACTCTGCGCATTGGTCGACGGGGTGCCACTGCTGCTGGTGCTCGCGACCCGCCCGCTGCCTCCGGACCGGGCGTTCGCGGAGCTGTCGGCCGAACTCGTCGAACGGCAGGCCCCGGCGATACGGCTCGGCGCACTGCCCGACTCGGCCGCGGCGGCGCTCGTGGAGTATTCGGTCGGCGCGCCTCCTGGCCCGGGTTTGCTGCGAATCGTGGCCGGTGCGCGTGGAAACCCGCTCCACATCACCGAATCGGTGGCCGCGTTGCTCCGCGCGGAGGCGATCACATTGGTCGCCGAAACCGCCGCGCCTTCGATACCGGAGGCCGGCCAACCGTCGCTCGCCTCACTGTCGACGGCGATCGTCCAGCGGCTCGGGCTCCTGTCACGTCCCACGCGGGACATGCTGCCGATGGCCGCGGCCCTGGGGCCCGTCATCAATGTGGGGGAACTGTCGGCCGTGCTGGACAGCCCGCTGCTGGAGGTCTGGCGGGCCGTCACCGAAGCGCTGGACGGCGGGCTGCTCACGCGGGTCGATGCCGAACTGGTGTTCCGCCACGATCTGTTGCGGGACGTGCTGGCGGACCAACTACCCGATTCGTTGCGCTCCGACCTGCTCCGCAGGGCCGGGCAGGTCCTGCAAGCGACCGGCGCGCCGCTCGAGCGAGTCGCGTACTACCTGTCGGCGGGCGGTCACGAGTTGGACCGGACCAGTCTCGACTGGTTGATGTCGGTGGCAGGCAAGCTGATCGTGCGGGCCCCCGAACTCGCGGTTGCGCTGCTGAGCCGCGCGGCGACCGCGACCGACCTCGACGGCGCCTCGCGTTCTGTTCTGGTCCGCTGGCAGACTCGGGCGCTGCTGTGGAACGGCCGTGCCGCCGAAGCCGAAGCCGTGGTGCGCACCGCACTGCGTACTCGGCCGGAACACGACCACGATGTCGAACTGACGTGGCTGCTCGTCCAGGCGTGCCAAGCACAGGGCCGCTTGGCCGACGCCGTCGCGGTCGCCGAGACCGCATTGTCCACGATGGAGCTCGGCGCCGAGGACGCGGGCCGTCTCGTGGGAATGTGCGCACTGGACAATTTCTTCCTCGGGCGGTTCGAGGCGGCGGAGCGAGCCGGCCGGCGGGCCGTGTCGACGGGACAGAGCAGTGGCACCCCGCTCGCCACCGGATACGGACTCATGGCTCTGGGCGCGGTGCGCTACACCGAGGGCTATCTCGACGAGGCGCTGGATCTGAGTACTCGAATCCTCACCATCTTCGAGGACGGCACCGGATCCGACCAGTTCGATCCGTATGTGCTGTACGCGCACTGCCTGATAGAGCTCGATCGGCTCGCCGACGCCGAACAGACGCTACAGACGGCCATCGGACACAACCGCCGGATGCACGGTGTCTACCTCTCCCCCAACCTGCTCGCCAAGGCGCGGCTGTATCTGCTCGATGGCCGCTGGGACGATGCGCTGGCCGAATGCGCGGCGAGCCTTGCGGCGCCCGATGTCCTCGGGTACGCGCCCGTCGCACACAGCCTGGCGGCCCTCATCGGCATCCACCGCGGCACGTTCCTGCCGGACCCCGATGCTCTTCCCGTGCCGGACGACCGACTGGGAAGTACCGGTTATGCGCAGTTCCACCCGTGGGTCAAGGCGCTGACGTACGAAGCCCGCGGCCATCCAGAGCTGGCGCTCGAACTGCTCGTCGACACCCATGGGCGGCTCGCCGATGGCTTGACCGCGTCCACCCTGCACTACATCTACCCGGACATCGCCCGGCTGGCCGCGGAGGTCGGTGATCGAGCCGCGGCCAGGTCGGTGGTAGCGAGCGCGGACGAACTGCTGGCGCGGCAGAAGACCGCGGGCCGAAGCGGGACGGCCCTGCTGTGCCGGGCGCTGGCGGACGGCGACCCCGAAACGCTCTTTGCCGCCGCCCAGGCGTTCCGGCAGTCCGGGTGGCCACTGCACGAAGCGCAGGCCAACGAGAACGCCGCCGTGCTGCTCGCCGCTTCGGGACGAGAGGCCGAGGCCCGCGGCGCGCTGGACTCAGCGCTAGGGCTCTACGGCCGCCTGGGTGCGTCGTGGGACAGCGCACGCGCGGCCGCACGCGTACGACCGCACGGCATTCGACTGGGCGTCCGCGGTCGGCGCAACCGACCCAAATCCGGATGGGCGGCGCTGACGGACACCGAGCGCAAGGTTGCCGCGCTGGTCACCGAAGGCTGCTCCAACTCCGATATAGCAGCGCAGATGTTTCTGTCGCGCCGCACGATTCAGTCACACGTATCGAACATCCTGGCCAAACTCGGCCTCCGGTCGCGATGCGAGATCGCCGCCGCCATGCCACCTTCGGTGCTTCCCTGACGCCTCGAGCGAGTCGGCGGAAGGTTCTGGCCGGGAGACCTCGCGGCGGGCCGCTCAGATGGGCCGGAATCCGGCGCCTACGTCGTCGCGGGAGTCGATGTCGGTGAGAATGGCGTTGATATCGGTTCCCACTTCGGGCCCGAGACATCCCATGCCCAGGTAGGCGTTGACCATTCCGACCAGGGTCGAACCGATCACCACCGGCGCGCCGGAGTCGCCTTTGAGCACGCACATCTGGGTCCAGGTGTCGCTGCTGTCGCCCATCATGTCGCCCCAGGCGACGCCGCAGGTCTGACCGGTGGTCCGGCCCTTCTTGCAGACGACGTCGGGAAACTGCGCGGGAGCGCCGAGACCGTCGATGCGGAACCCACCGACCTCCCGAGCGGGAACCACTCGTGCGGTATCGAATTCGATGATCGCGTAGTCCAGTTCGTGATCGGCGTAGACGAATCGCCCCAGCACCCCGTAACCGGGATAGGTCACGGACGTGACGCGCGCCCCGGGTTCGCCGCAATGGCCCGCCGTCAGACCGACCAACCGGCCGTGCGCATCGTGACCGATGGTGGTGAGCGTGCATTCGGCTTCGTCATCGATCACGATTCCCGACCCACCGCCTATCGGCGGCAGCGGTAACTGCGGAGCTCCGGCGGCCGTCCCGGCGCCGGCCGAGACCGGGCCGCAAGCCACCGCCGCCGCGGCGACAACCTTCATCAGTGAATGGGTCATTGTTCCTCCAAGCGGGCCGAGCGGATTCCCAGCGACCCGGCCGGAGCCGCACCCGCAGCCGTCGAACCCGGCATACGCATCGCCTCCGGCCACCGAAGTCTGGGACCCACGCGAACTTACGCGCGTCAATCCGAGCTACCCATAAGAACGAGGTGAAAACGGGGCCCGGATAGCTTCCGCCGGAAACACCCCGGATCGACTGGGTCGCAGTGCCTTTCCCGGATGGCCGTCAAGTGACGGGGTAAACCTACCTCTGCCAGGAACTCGTCCGCCAACGGGACGGACCTCGGCCAGATGTCGTTGGCCAGCAGCCAGTGCCCGCCGTCGAACAGATGCACAGGAGCTTCTGGAAGATCACGCGTATACGCGCGGGCCGACTGCTCGGGCATGTACCCGTCATGGACACCCATAGGATGAGAGCGGGTGGCGCCTACTCGCGCAGGTACTCCTGCTCCTGCGGGAACCGAGCCAGCGTGGAAGGCTGATCTTCCAGCAGCCGGATCAGATTCGCAGCCGTCGCCCGGAGGGCTTGGAACGGATCCGGGCTGGTTGCACTGCGCGATCGGTGCGGCTGGATTCTCATCCGATTGCAGATTGCAGATTGCAATCGCGAATCCCGAGCCCGAGCGGAGTGGCGCATCACGTGTTCTGGCGACGCCGACCGCCCACGGGCCACCGTGACAGGTGCGGCGGGCTCAGGCGCTGCGGGGCATCGGCCGAGCTGCCGGATCGATGATCAGTCCCGCCTCCCAAGCGCGCTCGATGACTCGCGCGACATCGATGCGCCGCACCTCACGGATCTCCGGACTCGTCAGCAGGTTGCCGATATAGGCGATGACATGCTCCGCGAGCAGGGAACGCACGTCACCGAGCCGCCCGAGTAGCCGAGCCGGGGCATCCACCGCGCGGACCCTGATGTCCACCTGCTGCTCGCTTATCTCCTCGACACGGACGAAGACCGCGCACGGGTCCTCCAACACCAGCTCGACTCGCATGCGCACCCGTACCGCCGCGGCGAACCGCCCGATGACTCCGGCGAAGTCCGTCCGCAGCCGCAGCGCGATCGGCACCTCCACGGCAACGTCCCAGCCCTCGCCGTCGCAAACTTCGGCCCGGACCTTACCGGGCCGACCGGTAGCGGTGACACAGACCAGCCCGCCGGGACCGGCATGAACCGGCCCTACCTCGATCCGGTCACCGACGATCTTTTCGATGACTTCCGCGACGCGCTCCGGACGAGCGACCGACTGCAACATTTGTTGCGCGAACCGCGCACGCGTCCACTCCGTCGCAGACCACTCCCGGTCGGCACGGCCGTTGATCTCAGGCATGAGCCACCTCCGTTCACCCAGCCCGCGTATACCCCGCAAACGGGAACAATCACACCTGAACGGACTGCTGAGTGGTGGTATCCATCCGGGAGCCCACCCGGCACGACAGGATGGACGCTTTGCGCTCACCTCCACTTACCGGCGATCCCTGCCCGAGCGGCTTCCCGGTGACCGATTCGCGCGTCCCTCACCTGGATACGATGCCGACGCGAACGCGGGTGAGCGCCGCGTCCACCGCGCGGTTCATGGTGTAGTCGTATCCCGCCTCGGGGTCGTATCGGGCGAGGTAGGGGGCGGCCTCGACGACCGCGGGCAGGCCGGACTGCGCGAGCGCCGTTCGACGAGCGTCGATCTGGGCGGCATCGTCCGCGCCGTAGGTGGGGCCCGCGTTCACTTCACGGAGCAGCGTGGCGAGCAGGGTCCGCATCAAGTGGACGGACTCCTCCGGCGGGTCGACGCGGTGCCGAAGATGATTAACCTGGGTGGGTGGGAGTGGTCGGGCTGGAGCGGGATCGTGGCGCCGGGTGGGATTTCGGGCGTGCGGCCGGTGGCGGGCACGCGGGTGGCGCGGCGATGATCGGGTTCCGTGATCGCGGGGGTGACGAGCTGGACCTGCGGGTCACCGGGATACCGGCGGTCACGGTGCTTTTCGAGTTCGGCGGCAACGAACTGGTCGTCGAGAGCAATGTCGGCAGGCAGGCCTTCGCAGGCTTCGTCGTGGGCTGTTCCCCGGGCACGATGCGCATCCGCGGTCCGCGGACCGAGTGCGTCGAGGTGCGGTTGTCACCGGTGCGGGCCTATTCGTTGCTGAATATCGACCCGACGGAGCTGGGCCGCACAGTCGTCGGCGTGGAAGACCTCTTCGGACGCCGGGCACAGTGGCTGCGCGAGCAGCTCGCGCACGCGGCGACATGGGAGCAGCGCTTCGCGCTGACGCGATCGTTTCTGATGCGATATGCCGACCCGGCACGGATACCGGACCCGGAAGTGGTCGCCGGCTGGGATCGCATCGTCGCCTGCCGTGGACAGGTCATGGTCGGCGCACTCGCCGAATCGTGCGGATGGAGCCGTAAGCGGCTGTGGGCGAGGTTCGAGTCCCAGATCGGTCTGACTCCCAAGCGTGCGGCGATGCTGGTCCGCTTCCGTCACGCCGTCGAAGGGCTGGTGGCAGGCCGCCCCGCCGCCGAAGTCGCCGCGATCTGCGGCTACACCGACCAATCCCACCTGTCCCGGGATGTGTCGAGCTTCGCGCAGGTCACCCCGGGGGCGCTGGCCGCGTGGCCGCTCACCGCCATCTCCGCACACCGCTACCGGGCGTGGGGAACATTCTTCCAATACCGAGGCAGGCCGACCGGTCGATAGTGAGGGCCCATCCCCGAGGAGGCCCACAGATGTCCGACGATGATCTCACCGACTTCCAGCACAACACGTTCACCTATGCAGGCAAGACCCGCACCATCTTTCGCCGAGGTCGCGGGCCCGCCGTGATCGTCATGGCGGAATTCCCCGGCATCTCACCAGAAGTGTTCGACTTCGCCCGGCGGGTGTCGGCCTCGGGGTGCACGGCGGTGGTTCCGCACCTCTACGGCAACCCCGGCCGCGATCCGAGTCCCGCCGCGCACGGTCGCGCCGCTGCACTGGCGAACGTCGTCGGCCAGATCGGGCCGATCTGCGTCAGCCGGGAATTCGTGGTGTTCGCGACCGGTCGCACGTCACCGGTCGTGCACTGGCTGCGGGCATTGGCCGAACACGAGCACCGACGTTGCGGCGGGCCGGGCGTCGGCGCGGTCGGCATGTGCTTCACCGGCGGATTCGCGCTGGCGATGGCGGTCGACGACCGGCTCGTCGCCCCCGTGATGTCGCAGCCGGGCCTGCCACTTGCACTCACCGCCCGGCAGAAGTGCTCCATCGATCTCTCCCCCGCCGACCTGGCCCGGGTCAAGCAGCGCTGCGCCGAGGGACTGTCGGTGATGGGACTTCGATTCCGTGGTGACCGGCGCTCTCCCGCCGAACGATTCGACTTTCTGCGCGAGCAACTCGGCGACGCGTTCACGGCGATCGAACTCGATGACGCCGATGCGAATCCGAATGCCGTTCTGAGCCCACACTCGGTCCTGACCGAGCACCTCATCGACGAACCGGGCCAGCCGACCCGAGCCGCACTCGACCGGGTACTCGACTTCCTTCGCGAACGGCTCCTCATCGACTTCCCCACCGGCCGGTGAACGTTCTCGACGTCCTCCGGGGACCCACCCGCACGGCACCGGCCGGGCTCAGGCCACGGCCTCCCACGCGAACCCATCGGGGTCGGCGAAGGGCCCGACAGCGCTGCCGATGGCGATCCGGTGCGACCCGGCGCCCTCCGGAGCGACGCCGGCGTCCTTGGCGGCGGCACGACGCCCGTAGAGCGCCAGCTTGACCGACGACGACGGGGCCTCGAACTCGACGTATTTGCTGCCGAAGCTCTTCGCCACGGTCAAGCCGCGATCGACATAGAACTGCTTGGTCGCCTTGACGTTGTCGACCCCGAGGAGCACCACGAAGTCGTCGACCTCCCGGGTGGCCGGGCCGGTGTCCTTCTTCGACGACGTCGCGATCTTCCAGATCGCCCCGTCCGGAGCCTGGACGACGCCGCCGTACCCCCAGAAGCTCTTCTTGGCCGGCTTCAGCGTCGTCGCCCCCGCGTCGAGCGCGGTGCCGATGAGGCTGTCGACGGTGCTCGGCTGCGACACCACGAGCGAGAGGATGAAGCCGCGGAACCCGTTCGTCGGCGCCTCCGAGGCGCGCACGCGCACCTTGTCGCCGAGACCGAACGCGGCGGCGTAGAAGTCCGCGGCGGCCGTGGGATCGGGCATTTCGAGGATGACGGAGTCGATAGTGGGCTGCTCGGTGGTGGTATCCATGGCAATGACGCTAGTCAGTGCCCGGAGATCGGCGCTTCTCGATTCCTGATCGACATGCGGCACGCCGATCGCGATCAACGGCAGCGCACCGAAGTGGATCAGGATGGCGTGGTGAGGGTGGGAGCTCGTCCGCCAGGTGAGGACAACGTCGTGCCCCGCTTGACGCAGGTGCCGAATCACCTCATAGCCGAGCCGCGAGCCGCTACGGTCCGAGGTGGATGCGGGTGCCCACCCCCTGAGGGCGCCCCACCCACCCGGGGGGTGGGCGCCCTCCACCCCCCGGGGCCCCACAAGGGGCTCATGTGGGCCGGCCTGCACCGATTCGGTCAGGCCGGCACGCCCGGACAATCCCACGCTTCGACCGGTTCGCGGGAATACCAATGCCCGGTCCATTCCCTGCCCGACTCGAGGGCCTCGTAGAAATCCTCGTCGTCGGGCAATTCCGGGCCGTGGGCGTAGACGACACCGGGATGGTCACCGTGGAAGCGACGGGCGCGCTCGACCGCGCGAGCCGACCGCTCGGCGAGGTAGGCGCGCTGGGTGATCAGCCACTCCTCGCTCGTGCGAGCTCCCGGGCCGCCGTAGTCCAGCGGGTAATGCATCTGATACTCCAACCGCGCCAACTGCTCACCCGCGTGCTCGTACAGCCACACGATCCACCCCGGTACCTGCGGCTGCGCAGCCAGCGCACGAACAGCGAATCCTGCACGCCGGGCCGCGCTTTCCGGATCACGCCGCGCCGCGGCGGTGACGCGGGCGACCGCCGCGAAGTCCATGCTGCTCCGGCCCCGATCTTTCCGATGCCTACCACCCATAGCCGATAACTCTAAATCTCGGCACCGACCCCCGACCAGGGTTCGCTCCAAGTTGGCCCGCGACCGGCCATCCTTGCCGCCGAATCGACTTCGCGAGCACCATGAGCGCCGAACTCATCGGCGAGCCACACTGATCAGCCGAAGGGAACGACCATAGTCGTGCCTGCTCGAACCCGAGCCGCGCGGCCTCGCACGTACCCGATGACATTCTCCGCGTAGGCTGCCTCGTCGCCTTCCGCGAAGCACGACCGGAATCGGATGATTGCTTCTTCCAGTTGCGGTCCGGGCTCGCCGTCGGCGAGCAGGACGACGATCGCCTCCCGGGTTCCGATTTGCGGGTCCGCGAAGGCCAGCAGTTCCTCCAGGTAGCGGCCCGGTTCCAGCAGCCGCAGCGCACGGCGCGCATAGGCGTGCACGCGCCGGGGCAGTGCGGCGCGGACGGCATCGACATCTGCTTGCCGCACCTGGCCGGGTTGTGCCGGGTCGACTCGGAGGGACCACAACTCGGTCAGGTCGTCCGCCATACCGTACTCGTCGATCAGGCCGGGTCCGGTCGCCCGCTCGAGCGGCGCGGAGGGGAGGCCCCGCTGAGCGTTGCGCCAGGTACAGAACTCCCACCACGCGGTGGGTGTGGCACTCAGAGTCAAGCCGAACTTCAACTCCTGGCGGCCATCGGTCCAGGTACGCAGTGTCCGGCTACGGCCGACCGAGGCCACACCGCCCGGCGCCACCCGCACCCACTTGGCCTCCGATCCCTCGAAACCATACGGCTGCACGAGCTTTCGCGCGTCGCGTGTGAGTCGGCGCAGCGCCGCGTCCGGTTCGACCATGTCGGCAGATTAACCGGACGCACCGACACACCGACTCAGGGAGCCGAACGATCGCCGCGACCCTCTCCGGCTCGGCGTCGATGGTCGCCGAGGCCGTTTCGATCAGTTCGTGATCGCGTCGAACATGCCGGGCTGGTAGGAACCTCCCGGCATGCGCGTGATCACACCGAGCCGGTTGGCCGCGTTGATCATGGCGACCAGGTAGATCAGCGCGGCGACCTGGTCGTCGTCGTAGTGCTCGCGCACCTGGGCCCAGGTCTCGTCGGAGACGCCCTGGTGGGCGTCGGCGAGCCGGGTGCCCTCCTCGGCCAGTGCCAGCGCGGCCCGCTCGGCCTCGGTGAACACGCTGGACTCCCGCCACGCGGCGACCAGGTTGATCCGGACCGCGGTTTCACCCGCTGCCGCCAGCTCCTTCGTGTGTACGTCGGTGCACCAACCGCAACCGTTGATCTGGCTGGCGCGCAGCTCCACCATTTCCACCGTGGATTTCGGCAGCGTCGACTGCACGATCGCCAGACTGGTGCCGGCGAACCGCCTGCCGATCGCGGCGCCGAGTTCGTTGTCGTTGAGATCGAAACGGAATGACATGACCTGGTCCTCACTCGTGATGTTGTGTGCTCCCGCACCGAACGAACATCAGACGTAAGCTGCCCGAGCCTTGTCACAACGCACCGATGTGACATGCGCCACCGTGCTCCGGTGTTACGAAACGGCGCGGCCAGACGTCTGGTGGGTGAGCCGATCGAGAGGGAACAGGAGCCACCATGGCCGGTACATCGCAGAACACGCCCGGCGACACCAGTAGTCGCGACAAGCGCGCCCGGCCCCGCTACCGAGGCGTTCGTCGCCCATCGGAACCTGCTGTTCACTGTCGCCTACGAGATGCTCGGCTCCGCCGCCGACGCCGAGGACGTCCTGCAGGAGAGCTGGCTGCGGTGGGCGGGCGTCGACCTCGGCACCGTCCAGGATCAGCGCGCATACCTGGTTCGGATCGTCACCCGCCAGGCGCTCGACCGGCTGCGCACGCTCGGCAGGCGCAAGGAGTCCTACGTCGGGCCGTGGCTGCCCGAGCCGCTGCTCACCGCGCCCGATGTGGCCGAGGATGCCGAACTGGCAGAGAGCGTGTCGATGGCGATGCTGCTGGTACTGGAGACTTTGGCGCCGCTCGAGCGGGCGGTGTTCGTCTTGCGCGAAGTGTTCGATCTGGCGTACGCCGAGATCGCCGAGGCCGTCGACAAGAGCCCGGCCGCGGTCCGCCAGCTCGCCTACCGCGCGCGGGCGCACGTCGCCGCACGCCGACCGCGCGGAGTCGTGTCGGCGGCCGAGACCCGCAACGCACTCGAAGCATTCCAGCGAGCGGTCGAAACGGGCGATTTGCAGAACCTGCTCGATATCCTCGCGCCGGATGTGGTCCTGCTCGGTGACGGCGGCGGCGTTGTGCAGGCCACGCTGTCGCCCGTCGTGGGAGCAGGCAGCGTGGCCCGCGTGCTGGCTGCCGGATTGGGCAGGCTCGCTGCGTCGGCAAGGCAGCCTGCGCAGGTCAACGGGTATCCCGCGCTGATCGTCCGGCAGGACGGCGAGATCGACACCGTCTTGGCGCTGCGCATCGACGACGGACTCGTCACCGGGCTCTACGCCGTGCGCAATCCCGAGAAGCTCTCCCGTATGCAGCACGAGACCGCCCTGTGCCGTTGACGACGCAAAGGTTCCGAACGCTCGGCTGTTTCGCGCTCCTGGTGCTGCGCCGTCCGCGGGATCAGTGCGCGCCGCCGGCGTTTCACGGGTCGGCCACTCCCGCCATGACCAGCTGGAGGTAGGCATCGTCGATCTCGCCCCCGCCGAAGAATTCGGTGAGCGTGGCGCGTTCGATCTCTGCGCGTTCGGCGGCGTGCACCAGGCCGAGCGCCGCCTCGCGGACCCCGGGGCCTGGTTCGTCTTCGACCAGCGCGGCGACGATGGCGGCGGCGCTCTCTCCGCTCCACACACCGGGTATGGCCGCAGCGACCTCGCCGGCGGCCGGTGCTGCCCCGCGGTACCACCTACCCCGATCCCACCAGTAGCAGAAGGACAGCAGACCGATACCGGCTCGTGGGTTCAGCAGCGGATTCGCCACCCATGCGGGCGCGCCCGCGTAGAGGTCCGGCATGGGCGCCGCGGCGTTGTAGACGGCGTCGAGGACGGGATCGTTCCACACACCGCCGGACAGCACCGCCCGGTCGCCGGGCACGAGCCAGAGCGACGAGCCGCTGCGCTCGGCCCCCTCGAACAAGCCGAGCGCGGGCAGGACTCGCGGCCCGAGCGGGGAGCCGACCGCCACGAACGCCGCGGACAGCACCGCCCAGCGCGCCACCATCACCGGCAGCGCGGGCAGCCCGTCCTCCACCACCGCCGCGCCCGGCTCGGCCCGCGCCGCCGTCTCGGCGGGCCGCGACTGCCGGTCGGCATGCCCGATGTGGGCGGCGAGCCACACCGGCAGCCGATCGCGCGGGAATGCCTCGAGATCCGCTCGATAGACCTCGGGCGGGAAGAGGTGGTCGTCGGGGAACGGTTCCTCGCCGAAGTCGTAGTCGGTGCGCACTTCGCCGGACGGCGCCACCAGTAGCAGGTACCGCCACCAGGGACCTTCGGGCAGCGCGGCCGACGCCTCCCGGTGGCGGCGAACCAGCGCCAGCACCTCCTCCGGCGGCAGGATCTGGACCGGACGGCCCTGCTCGTCGGTGGCGACGACCGAGGCCAGCTCGGCGCCGACCGTCAGGACGAAAACCGCGTGGATCTCGTGGCCGCCCCGCGGCCCGAGTGCGGTCAGCAGGTCGGCGATCCGGCGGCTCACCGCATCCGGCGGCGTTGGTCCGCCCGCGGACGGCTCGGTCACGACGTGGCACCTCCTCGATCGCGGCGCAGGCTACCACCGGAAGGGAAACGAACGGTGTTGCCGACAACAGGTTTTCATCTTCGCCCGATCGACCGGTCATGCGCGGGAGCAGAATTCGCTTGCGCGTCGATGAAGGTTCAACTTGCTGCGGTGTAATCCGATGACGTCGACCGCCGAGGAGGCGAGCTGTGGGGAGCAATCCGAGAGGGCGCTTCGGAGCCACCGCGGAGCCGCGGTGACCCTCTACATGCCGGACGGGTTGCGGTGGCTGGCCTGGGTGGCGGGCACGACCTGGCCGGAGGGCGACGAGGACGCGGCCTGGGCGGCGTCGGAGGCGTGGAAGACGGCGAGCAAGGAACTCGAAGCGCTGCTCGCCGGCATCGATGAGGCCGAGCGGGTCACGGTGTCGGCTTATCCGCAAGGGGAAGGCGGCGCCGCCATGGGGGCGCGCTACGACGTCCTGCGCACCGGGGATCAATCTCTGGAGGCGCTGGCGCAGTTGATGAGCACGGTCGGTGACAGCGCGTTCGACATGGGCACCGAGATCCAGGCGACCAAGATCACCGTCATCGTGACCCTGGCCTGGCTCGCGCTGGAGATCCTGTGGGCATGGCTGTTCCCACCGACCGCGCCCGCGGTGGAGGCGGCCGCGATCACCACCACCCGGTCCTTTCTCAAGGTGTTCGAGGACTTCGTCCAGAAGATCATCACGAATATCGCCGCACGCCTCGGCGCCCCGACGGTCAAGCGACACTTCTGGAGCCACGCGGTGCGGCTGCGGCCGGTGCTGCCCACGGCGAAGGGGTACGGCGTCTACGGCGCGCGAGCGATCGAGGCCGCCGCCATCACCGGAACGATCAATGGAGCGGTGCAGGTCGGCCAGCTCGCGGCAGGCAAACGCCGCCACTTCAACGGCGGGGAGTTCGGACTGTCCATCCTCGCCGGTGTCGCGGGCATGATCCCCGGCCGCGAAGTGGGCCGGTATCTCGGGAAGGCCATCGACAAGGCCGCGGGCAAGAACCTGGACAACGTGTTCGGCCGGGTGGGCCGCGGCGTCGTGATCGGTGGTGTCTCCGGCGCCGTCGGCACCGCGTTCGGGAACGTAGCGGCGGGCGCGGTCACCGGTGACTGGTCGTCGTTCTCGTCGGGTGCGGGCTGGGTCGGCGGCATCGCGCGCGGTGGCCTGGTCGGCGGGGCGCGGGGCGGATTCGCCCTGGGCACCCCGATTCCGCCGGGGCGCGGGGACATCCGCTCTTACGTGTGGATGCCGAAATCGTCGACCGGCAACACCGGACGCCCACCGGTCCAGGACGGCTCGTCCGCCGGCACGGGCGGGAGCAGACCAGCGTCGACGACCACCGGTACGGGTGGCAGCAGGCCCGAGTCGAGGACCACCAGCGCGTCGGCGAACGCGCCTTCCGGGCGCCCGTCGCCGGCACCGTCCGCGGTCGCCGGTTCCACCGGTACTCCGCCCGGTCCCGCGCCGCACCCCACCGCCACCACGTCCGGCGGCTCGCGCCCGCCCTCCGAGGTCGCCGGCGGCGGCGCGGCGTCGACCCACTCGGGCCGCGGCGACGGCGTCTCGTCCTCGGGCGGCTCCGGCCATAGCGTGTACCACGACGCCACCAGCCAATACAGCGGAAACAGCCAGACCCCGCGACCCGCTACCCCCGACAGCGTCTATTCCTCGGGCGGCTCCGGCCACAGCGTGTACCACGACGCCACCAGCCAATACAGCGGAAACAGCCAGACCCCGCGGCCTGCCACAGCCGACAGCGTTTCCACGGGCTCGGGCCAGACGGTGTATCACGATCCGGCCGGCACCTCTTCGAGTTCCTCTTCCTCCTCCGCACAGTCGACCTCCGGCCACTCCATTGGTTCGGGCGCGGGCCAGTCCGGCCACTTCACCGGTCGCCCTCCCACGTCTTGGGAGTCGTCGGTGGACGGGTGGGGGTCGACCGGCGGCCCGCCGCCCGGCAATACGGGATCGGGGCTTCCCGGGGGTGCGCCGCTCCCACCGGCCACCGGTTCGACGCCCACCCCCAGCGGGCACACGCCGCCTGCGCCGCCCGGTGGCCTACGCCCCGCCGGATCGCAGATGACCGGTGCGTCCGGCACGCACGGGAACCCGATCGCCACCGGCGCCGACGAACCGTTCCTGGGTGAAGGCAAGGACGTGCGCGGCAAACCCCGCCCGAAACAGTGGCCGTCGGTGGAGCCGCTACCCGGCCCCTACACGCCCCCTGCCGTCGGCGCGTCGGAACCGAAGGACTGGCTGCCCGGAGCCCCCTTTCCCGGATCCGGTGCGCAGGCCGCCGCCGCGGATCCCGAGCAAGTCGATGTTCCTTTCACCCTCTAGACCGCCGATACCGAAGGGAGTGCCATGGCCGCCGACCACGTGGAGGTCGATCCGCAGATGCTGCGCCGGGCATCGGAGCTGACCGCGGAGTTGTCGACGAAGGTCACCGCGACCGCCGAGAAACTTCGGAACACTCTGGCGGGCATCGAATCCGACGCCACCGTAATGCCGTGGGGAAACGACAAACGGGGCAAGAAGTTCGCGCAGGGCGAGAAGGGTTACCAGGCGGCACGCAAGAACCTGCTCGACGGCGCGACCGGTGCCGCGCAGACCTTGCACGACATGTCGGAGGGGCAGCGGGAGGCCGCGGACTCGCTGACCGGCACCGACCACGCCTCCGGCGGGCAGTTGGGAAAGTGAGCGGCACATGGTGAACGAACGCCTGCGCGCGGATATGGCGACGATGCTGGAGGGCCTCGGCGAGCAGTTCCGCGGGATCGCCGATTTGCAGAAGCAGCGTTCGCTGCTCACGGCCACGGTGACCGTGTGCGACAAACGCATCGAGGTGACGGTGAACGCCGACGGCGTTCTGATCGCGACCCGATTCGCCGACGACGTCCTCGATCTGAGTCTCGACGAGATCGCCGAGAACATCACGGCGGCCGTGCAGGCGGCGGCCGCCGAGGTCGCCGCGCGCGGCAGGGAACTGATGACGCCGCTGCTGGAACGAAAGAACGCGTTGCCGAGGCTCTCCGAGATCGTGGAGGGCGCACCGGATCTCGGCTCGCTGATGCCGACCGCGCCCGCGCCGCCGCTGGCGCCGCCCGATCCGGCGCGCTGGCCCGTCGACGATTCCGGCGCCGCGGGGCCGCGGTCGGTGGTCGCGGACAACGACGACTGACGCCGCACCGGCAGTGGACACCCGAAGGAGCGGGGACCCGATCCCCGGCGGAGGAAAGTGACGATGGCCCTCGAATCGAACACGTGGTCCGGACTGGAGAATCAGGCGAAGGCGGGGTATCTGAAGTTCGACCCGGCCGACGCCCTGGCCGCGGCCGAAGCCTGCGCCGATCTGGTCGACGACCTGCTGGGGATGGCCGCCGCGGTGACCGACCTGCGCCTGAACAATTTCGCGCCGATCGGCACGCTGACCTCCGGCGCACAGTTGGCGATGGCGTTCACCACCAAGGGTTCTCGCCTGCACACCATCCTGAACGACCACGCGAAGATCGTCACCGACATGGGCGAGACCTACATCGCCGCGGGGAAGTCGTACACCAAGACCGATGGGGACTCCGGCGATACCTTCAAGGCGCTGAGCGCGTTGAAGATGCCGACCCGAGCAACGCCCTATACGCCGGGACAGAAGGCGCCCGGCGCTCCGGACGCCGAATTCGACAAGCCGAGCGGCGGTTTCAGCTGGAAGGACAAAGACGGGCACCTGCACGTCGAAAAGGCGAACGCCGAGAGCTTCCCCTCGTCGTTGAAGGACTACCAGGGTGCGAAGGATCCCGGTGTCACGGCCAACATCGAGAACAAAGACAGTCTCAGCTTCACCGAAATGTACGAGCTGGGGCGGGATCTCGATCCGCAGCCGGTACTCGCCGCCGCGGGCACCTGGCACAGCCTGGCCAACGATCTGCTGGGCAGATTGAACAGTTTCGTGACCGTGATCTCCGCGGGAACCGAGGCATGGGAGGGACAGGGCGCGACCGCGGCCGCCGAAGCGGTCCGCAGTTACTCCGACGGAGTGCAGCCGCTGATCACCTCCATGATCGCGATGAGTCAGAACCTGGACTACACGGCGCAGTGGCTGCATCTCACCAAGCTCAGCATGCCCGCGACCTCGGATCCCGGTGACTGCTGCCCGGGTCGGGTGACCCGGCGCTACCGCGACGAATGGCAGAAGCACTACGGCGAGGGCATGAAGAACACGGTGTCGGTGATGCCGGTGGTGAACGGGCCCATCGCCGCACCGCAGCCCTCCGGCGGCCAAGGACAGAATCAACCGGGCAACAACCAGAACGCACCCGGGAACGATACGGACCGGCAGGGCCGGCAGCAGCCGGGGGCGGGGGGGCAGCAATCCGGCTACGGAGACCAGGACAGCGGCAATCAAAGCCCCAGCGCGGACTATCGAGCCGGTTACCAGGAGGGCTACCGGGAGGGCTTGGAGGCCGGACAAGGACAGGGTGGCTCCGGACCCGCGGGCTCCGGCGCCGGTCTGCCCGGAGGTGATACCCAGACCGCGAATTCCGCGCCCGAGAGCCGTGGGGGCGGCTCCCTGCCCGCGGGCTATGACGCCGCCGGAACCGGAACCGGCTCGCAGGCAGAGGGTGGCCCCACGGGCAGCGGATCCGGTTCCGTGCCCGCCGGCCTGTTCGGCGGGGCCGCTGGGTCCCAGGGCAGCGCGGCGCCCGCGCGTTCGTCCGGCGGATCGGGAAGTTCTTCCTCTCCCCGCGGCAGTGGGTCACCGGGCGGACAGCCCGAGACCGGCACGAGCAGCGGCATGCCGGATGTTCCCTCGCTCGGCTCGGTCCCGCTGCCGCGCATGTCCTCCGGAGCGGGCGGCTCGCCCGGCGGCGCACCGCCGGGATCGCGCGGCACCGCTCCCGGCGCGAACCCCGGATCCCTCGAGGACGCGCTCGCACGGGCGACGGGCGCGGACCCCGCCCAGGTGCGGTCGGTTCTCGACAATCTCCCGGGCCTGCTGAACGAGGACACCCTGTCACAGCTCACCGGGCTACCGCCGGAGCAGGTACGTTCGATTCTGGACAGCATCCCGGACGTCGTCGACGAGAACGCGCTGTCGAAACTCAGCGGTGTGGACCCGGCGGGAGTGCGCTCGGTCTTGGCGAACCTACCCCGCGCACTGGACGAGCAGGCGCTCGCGGCGGCGACCCGCACGGACGGACCGCCGGCCACCGGGGCCGGTGTGGCCCAGCAGGACGCGGCGGCGGGCGCCGCGAGCGCGCAGGGCGCCGGTTCACTCGCCTCGGCGGGCCGGGAGTTCCTCGGGCAGTTGGGCAAGGCGTTGACCCAGGGGCTGGAAAGTCTTACGCAGTTCGGGAGCACGCTGCCGGGTGCGGAGAGGTTGCAGGACCTGTTGCGGCAGTTCGATCCGAATGCGCTGGCAGCCGCGGCCGGGCACGCCCCCGTCGATCCCGCGGGCGGCGGTGGCGCGGGCTCCGGTCCCGGGGGCGCGGGAGCGGAGCCCGGGTTGTCGGAGCACCCGACCCAGCAATCCCGTGCCGCACACCTGTTTCCGCGTGCGTCGCTGCCCGGCGCCGAAGCGCCGCTGTATCCCGCCGCGGCGGCAGGCGCGCGTCAGGACGGTGTGCCCGCGGGCGCGCCGATGATGGGAGCACCTGGTGCCGCCGGTGGCGCCGGACAGGGCAATACCGCCCACAAACCCGCCAAGTTCCTGCAGTCGAAGGCCCACCTCGATGACGCCATCGGCACCGTGCCCGACCGGGTGAAGCCGGTGATCGAATCGTGAGCGGCAGTTGGGAATTCACTGATCTGGAGTTCAATCTGCTCTGCGAAGATGTCCGGCAGGGCGAATTGCCCGCCCCGTTCGTCTTCACCAGCCGCACCCGGCTGGAAGCCGATTACGAGCAGGAGAAGCTACAGGTCCGGCAGCAGCTGCGGCAGCGGCTCGACCACGATCTGGACGCCCTGGCCGGCGCGCTCGCCAAACCGGACGTCTTCCTCGTCGCGCACGCCTGGAACGACCAGGATTTCGGCAATCCCGAAGCGCGTACCCGGGTGCACGCGGTACGGCACCGGGCGCGCGGTTACGTGATCACCCAGCGCCCGGGCGAAACACTCGCGCACAGTGGCGGTTTCGACGCCTTCGAGTGCGATCCGCATGCCCTGGCCGACACCGTGGTCGGTCTCCTTCCGCGCTGCCGGGCGGGCCGGCTCGACGACATCCGCCTCTCCCTTCCGGCCGCCGAACCCGAGCCCGCGCGCGAGCGCCCCGCCGCCACGATCTCGGACAACGACGACGATCCGAACGACGACGCGTTCCGCAGCGCCACGTTCTTCGACATCCCCGCCGTCAGCACCGGGATCGTCAAAGTGCTGCAAGGCCGCTCGAAGTACGGACCACGCGGACGTGTCGAAGCGGGCCTGTTGTGGCGGGACCTCCCCGACGACGGACGCTACGTGATGCCCCTGGATCACCCGGCCCCGGTCGCCACCGCCATGGGCAGCGACCGGCTGGCATCATGGGTGCGCGACCGCATCGAGGAGATCCTCTCGCGGATGGATTCGCACATGGAAACCGAGGAGTGATCGGGCACCATCACATCCGCGCCGGTCGGCTCGGCGACGGGTGAGCCGGATCGGGCCACGAATCCGGCGGCGGGCCCGGACTTCTTCACGCTCGACGAACTCGGCAGGCTCACCCTGGCTGCCCAGCACCACTCCTCGCACAGGAGCGGTGGCGATCAGGCGAACGGCCAGCGGACCAGGCGGTCCTCGGCGCGCGACTCGTAGGGCCGTGCGCCGAGTGCGCGCGCCCGCTGCCGCGCCGCGACCACCTCGTCGTGCGCGCCCTGGAGGCCGAGGATGCCGCGGGCGGTGCCGCGATAGAGTCCGGACGGCCCGAGACACACCAGTCCAGGCCATTGCACGAGCAGCGTCTCTCCCCACCCCTGGGTCAGCGGTTCGATTTCGGCGGTGAGCTCGGTTACCCGGTCGCGCCGCCGCGGCGCGCGCTGCCCCACCGCGAGCAGCGCCTCGAGCAGCAGCGGCACCCGCACGACGACGCGCGGGCCGTGCCACCGCCCCGGCAGGGCGACGACCGACTCGATCGAGGACATCGCCCGGTCGTAGTCCCCCATCTCCGCCGCGGCCATCGCGACCACCAGCGCGAAATCCTCGTCGAAGTCCTCGGCCATGCGGTCCGCTTCGGCCAGCACCTCCCCGAGGCGTCCCTGGTGCCACAGCTCGATCGACCTGCTCGTCAGCATCGAGGCCTCGGCGAGCAGCCGGGCCTGATCGTCGACCGTCCCCAGATCGGCGGCGAAGCGCGTCATCAGCGCGCGGGAGCGCGGGTAGTCGCCACGCAGCACGGCGAGCATCACCTGCCACCACAGCTGGGTGGCCGCGAGGTCGGTGCCGCCGTCGGAAGCGAGCCGGGCGAATTCGGCCGACAGTCTGCGCACCAGCCGCATGTCCCCCGCTTCGAGGGCACAGACACGGCGCAGATGGACCGCCGTCGCCCGCGCCGCACGGTCGTGGCCCGCGAGTTCCTCGAGTTCTTCGGCGATCTTGCGCCGGTCGGCGACGGTCGTCGGCTCCCAGGTGCACACGAACTCGGCCAGCAACACCTGCGGCCACGACCGGCTGCCCGGTACGCTGCGCGCCCGCGCGTCGGCCAAAGCGTCGAGATCGCCCGCGAGACCGTGGATCGCGCGGTCGGCGGCCTCGATCGCTTCCACTTCGGCGACCAGATCGGCGTCGAGATCGAGGCGATGGGCCGAGGCCTGCGATCGCAGCCCCGACGAACCTGCTTGTACCACACCGTATCCGGAGAAGTATCCCGCGACGCCGCGCGGCGCGGCCAGCAGCGCGGTCCGCGCCAGCTCGGCCCAATCGCCGCGTTCACCGCATCGCCGCCCGGCCCGGTCGAAACACGCGGCGGCCGCGGCGTAATGGCCGAGACGGTTGTGCGCCTGTCCGGCGAGCCGGTCGAACTCGATCGATAACTCCACGTCGCCTGGGTCCGCGTGCCGGACCCCGCGCGCGGCGAGTTCGGCGCATTCGGTGGCCGCGTCCCGCCGCAGCGCGTCCCGTGCCGCGGCGGCACAGGCGTGCGCCGCGGCGGAATCCAGTGCATCGAGCGCTGCGGCACTGCGATGCGATGCCTGCGCCGCGAGCGCATCGGGCCCCAGGTCGGCCAGCGCGTCCGCGATCCGCTTGTGCAGCAGGGCTGTCCGTACCGCACCGATCGTGGCCAGCACGGCGGCGCGCACGAGTTCGTGCCCGAAGGCGACGGCGCCGTCCTCGACCGAGACGACTCGCGCGGCGACGAGTTCGCCGATCCTATCGTCGAACCGTGGCGCGCCGTCGGCGGCGGCGGCAAGTCCGATCGGGGCGTGTGGACCGATGACGGCCAGCACCTCGGCGAGCGCTCGTGCCGCCGGCGACACAGCGCCCAGCTTCGCCGCCGTGATCTCGGCCGCCGCGCCGCCGACATCCAACCGGCGACCGGTCCGGACGAGATCGCACAGTTGCGCCGCGACGAACGGGCTGCCGCCGCTCACCTCGACGATCTGGGCGCGCACCCGCGGCCCGGCCGAACGCGCTTCGGCGCGCACCAGCTCCTCCACCGCGGCGTCGGACAACGGCGGCAGGTCCACTGCGACATGGGCGCCCGCGGAGCACAGTAACCGCACCGCGGCGTCCACCTCGGCCGGCAGCGGTCCGGGCCGCACCGTGAGCAACAGCAGCACCGGATGGGCGCGCAGCACGCGCATGGCCGCCGCGATCATCCGCACCGAGTCGTGGTCGGCCCACTGCACGTCATCGATGATCGCCACCATCCGGCCGGTCTCCCGCACCACGTCCGCGAAGAGCGCGGCGAGCGAGCGCGGAGTCGGGATGTCGGGGACGGCGCGCCCGGCCAGCGCCGCCTGATCCAGCCAGGGCGTGAGCGTCGCCAGGGCCGAGGAACCCACCCCGCTGCTACCCCCGGTGAAGAAGGCCGCGTCGCCGTGGCGTCGAACGGTGTCCTCGACGACCGCCGTCTTGCCGATGCCGGGTGCGCCGCGCACCGTCACGACGGTCAGCCCCCGTTGCGAACGGTCGCGGGCGCGGTCGAGGAGCGCGGTGACGTCGTCCCGTCCCACGAGGGTGGACCGCCCCGGCGGCAGGGGCGGCGACGCCTTCGGCGGGTTGCGGATCTCGTTCTCGACCCGGACGGTGTCGGGCGCGGGATCGAGCCCGAACTCTTCGCGCAGCGAGCGCCGCAACCGGGTGAGCACGTCGAGCGCCTCCGAGATCCGTCCGCAGTCGCGCAGCGCCAGCGCCAGCAGCCGCGCCGTGCCTTCCCGATGCGGATGCCGCTCACGTTCGTCGGTGAGCAGGGTGACCGCGTGCCGGGCCCGGCCGAGCACGATCAATCCCTCGGCGCACAGCTCGGCCAGTTCCGACCGCAACTCGTCCAGACGCGCCCGTTCGGGCGCGAGTTCGGCGATGTCGCCGACATCCGGCAGCGCGTCGCCGCGCCACAGGCACAACGCGCGCTCGAGCAGATCCACGGTTCGTCCGACGTCACCATCGGCGTGTGCCGCCCGCGCGTCCCTGGACAGCACATCGAGCAGGTCCAGGTCGGTGCCCGAGCCGCCGCACCGCAGCGCGTAGCCGTTCGGGCCCGTCTCGATCCGCACGTCGGGCAGTGGCCGCAGCGCCCGGCGCAACCGTGACACATAACCCTGGAGAGTGACCAGAGCGCTCTCCGGCGGCCTTCCGCGCCACAGCAATTCGCACAGATAGTGCGCGCTGCGGGCGGTGCGCTCGACGGCGAGGATGACCAGCAGATCGGCGTGTTTACGTGCCGGGACGGCGATGCGGGCGCCGTCCGGGCCGCGCACTTCCAGCGGACCGAGCACCGCGATGGCGGGTGAGCCGTCGCCGGACCCGCCGCGCACCAGCGTCACACCAGCGCCCTCGTCGACTCTTGGCTCATGACACACACGCAAGCACTCCTGCCAACCCCGGCCACCGGCGCCGATGGGACCGTCGGCCCCTCTCGCGAGACTGTACTGCGGATGTGCGGCGCCGCGCTGACCATCGGCGGCACCCTGTGCATCGCGGGCGGCACACTGCACCCGATCGTCGCGGGCAAGGGCCATTCGGTCGAGGCGCTCACCGGTCCCGGCACGCCGATCGCGCAGAGCCTGCTCGGCATCGGAACCATCCTGCTGGTGCTCGGCCTACCCGGTATGTACGCGTGGCTGCGGTCGCGACTGGGCACGGCCGGATTCATCGGCACGGTCGCCTACCTGCTCGGCAATATCGTCACCGCCACCGGCCATCTCACCGTCGAACTGTTCGTCGCCTACCCGTTCGCATCCGACCCCGCGACCGCGCACCTGATCGCGACCAACGACAACATGATCGACACGACCGCGTTCGCGCTGTTCAACTCGATCGGCGGTGTGGTCATGCTCGCCGGGATGGGCCTGCTGGGCGCGAGCATGCTGCGCCACGACACGGTTCCCCGCTGGATCGCGGTGCTCACGCTGCTCGGCATGGTCGGCTTCTTCCTCCCGATTCCCGCCACCCAGGGCGTGTCCGGATTCATCTACGAGGCACCGCGCGGCATCGCCGTGGCCGCCATCGGCGTTCTGATGCTGCGCAGGCCGGGAGGATTGCGCCGCTGGGCGAAGCACACGCGCGGCCCGGCCCCGCAGCGGACCGCGTGACCGGGCCGCTCGGGGCGGAGCCGGATCGTCGTCACCGTGGCTGATTTCGGCCGCGGTGACGACAATACGGCTCATTCGCTCGCTGCCGTCGCCATGGACATCGCCCAGAAGTCGGCGTATCGGCCACCCTGGCGCAACAACTGCTCATGGCTGCCCGCTTCGACGATCCGGCCGTTGTCCAGGAAGACGATGTGATCGGCGCGCTGGACGGTCCGCAGCCGATGCGCGACCAGCACCACCGTCCGGCCCGCCATCAGACGCTCGATGCCGTCGTGCACGGCCGCCTCGTTCACCGGGTCCAGGGCGGAGGTCACCTCGTCCAGCAGCACGATGGGCGCGTCCTTCAGCAGCGCTCGCGCGATCGAAACCCGTTGCCGCTCACCGCCGGACAGCAGCGCGCCACCCTCGCCGACCTTCGTCGACCAGCCGCCGGGCAGCCGCTCGATCACCTCGTCCAGCCGCGCCGCGGCGGCCGCGGCCCGCACCTCGGTGTCGTCGGCATCGGGACGTCCGAGGCGCACGTTCTCCTCGATCGTGCCGTCGAAGAGATAGACGTCCTGGAAGACGATGGCGAACCGCTGCATCAACACGTCGGTGCTGATCGCGCGCACGTCGGCCCCGCCGACGCGCACGGCGCCCGCGTCCACGTCGTAGAACCGTGCGAGCAATTGCAGCAAGGTGCTCTTGCCCGCACCGGATGGTCCGACGACGGCGACCCGCTGTCCCTCGGGTACGGACAGCGACACGTCGTCGATCACGGTACGACCGCCGTGCCGGAACACGACGGACTCGAACGCCAGGTCGTGGCCTACCGGCCGGATCGGCTCGCGAGGTTCCGGCAGCGGCTCGGTGCGCAAGACCGTGTCGAGTCCGGTCAGCACGGAACGCGCGCTGCGGAGCCGGCCGCCGATTTCCGACAGCGACAGCAGCGGATCCGCGCAGCGGGCGGCCAGCACCAGGATGGTCAGGATCTCCGCCGCACCGGCGTGGCCACCGAGCGCCAGGTAGGCGCCCAGGGCCAGTAGCACGGTGAACATCGCCTGGACCGTGACCGTCAGGCCCACCATGCCGGGCAGCGCCGACAGCATCGCACGGCGGGAGGCGCGTTCGAGTCCGGACAACGAGTCGTCGAGCAACCGGAATCGTTCGGCAGTCCGGCCGCCGGCTCGTAGTACCGGCTGTGCCTGGAGGAATTCGATGACTCTCCCCGTCGCCTCCTGCACGCGTTCGGCACGTTCCGCATCGGCGGCGGCCATCGAGCGGCCCGTCCAGATCTGGATCGCCGCCACGACCGGTACGGCGGCCAGCGCGGCCAGCCCCATACGCCAGTCGTAAGCGAGCAGCACGGCGAGGATCGTCAGCGGGGTCACACTCGCGGAGATCATCGGTGCGAGCAGATGCGCGATCACACTCATCGCTTGCAACACACCCTCGCTCGCGAGAACCGACACCTCTCCGACGCGGCGGGCGGTGAACCAGCCGAGCGGCAATCGGGCCAGGCGCTCGCCGAAACGGCGATAGACACCGCGCAGCAGCGTGGTCCCGACGAGGAAACCGGACAGATCGCTGCGATAGCGCAGCGCCGCATAACCCGCGATCACCGCACCGAAGGCGATCAGCCAGGGCCAGGCGTCGGTGGGTGTATCGCCGAACAGCGCCCGCATCAACGGAACCAGAAGCGCGTAGGACAGGCCTTCTGCTATCGAGGTGGCCGTCATCATGGCCACGGTGCGACGTACGGGCTGGGCGTACTCGCGTCCCAGCACGCTCAGCAGCGTTCGAATCATCGGGACTCGTCTCCTTGCGAGGTCTGGTCGACGGCGCTCGCGGGCCGGCGCGTGGTCGCGTTCCGCTGCCTGCTCCATGGCCCGAGTTCGCGCCGCAGCACGCCACCGAGGGTCTGGTTCGCATCGGTGCGCGCGGATCGGTGGGATCGCCGGAATTCGGCGAACTTCCCGTTCTGGGCCTGCAGTTCGGCGGGCTTGCCGCGTTCGACGATCGATCCGTTCTCCAGCAGCGCCACGGTGTCGGCGTCGGCGATGGTCTCGAGACGATGCGCGATGACCAGGATCGTCCGATCCCCCTTCAGCGTCGTCAGGGCTCGGCGCACGGCCTGTTCGGTCTGCGGGTCGGCGAAGGCGGTCGCCTCGTCGAGCACGAGAACGGGCGCTTCGGCCAGCAGGGCGCGGGCGATCGAGATCCGTTGTGCCTCGCCACCGGACAGTCCGGCATCGTCGCCGATGATGGTCTCGTAGCCACGCGGCAGCTCGAGAATCCGATCATGGATGTTCGCCAGCCGGGCCGCGCGCACCACGTCCTCGAGGTCGGCTCGCGGTACCGCCAGCGCGATGTTGTCCGCGACCGACGCCCGCAGCAGCCGGACGTCCTGGAAGACGAAGGAGACCATCCGGTAGAGCTCCCGGCTGCCGAGTCGGCGCAGGTCGACCCCGCCCAGCAGGACCGAACCGTGGGTGGGGTCGAAGAAGCGGGGCAACAGCTGAACCAGCGTGGATTTTCCGCTCCCCGACGGCCCGACGATCGCGGTGACCGTCCCCGGCTCGAGTACCAGGTCGATCCCGCGCAGCACCTCGTGATCGGCGTCGTAGCCGAACCGAACGTCACGCAGTTCCACCCGGTGACCCTGCGGTGCGACCGGATGCGCAGGCTCCGGTAACGACGGCACCGCGAGCACATCTTGGATCCGGCCGACGGCGCGCCGCGCGGCCTGCAGATCGTCGAAGCCGTGGCCCAGCGCCGCGACCGGCGCGGTGAGGCCGAGTCCCAGCAGCAGGAACGGCAGTAGATCCGCAGGTGCCAGGGAACCGCCCGGGATCAGCACCGTGCCGCCGATCAGCACGACCAGCAGCACGAACGGCGGCGACAGCACCACCTGCATCGCCGCGCCGATCCCGGCGAGACCGTGCACCATGCGGAGAAAGGAGTCCGCGAAATCGTCGGTGGCCGTGCGAAATCTCCGGTGGGCGCGTTCGCCGGAGCCGAACGCCTTGACCACCGAGATGCCCTGCACGAACTCGACGGTCGCACTCGCGATCCGGCCCATCCCCGCGTCGAACTCCTTCTGCTCGCGCAGCCGGGTGGGGGTCATCATGAGCGGGACCAGCGCGACGGCCAACACCACCGGTATCAGCGTGATCAAGGTCATTCGCCAGTCGACGGTGCCCAAGTAGATCAGCGACACCAGCGGCACGACGAATGCGGCGACCAGCTCGCCAGGGGTGTGAGCGATGAGCGGGTGCACGGCATCGACGTCCTTGCCGACGATCTTCGCCAGTTCTCCGGTGCGGCGGCGGGAGAACCATCCGATCGGCGCCCGCCCCAGTCGCGCGGCCAGTTGCCTGCGGAACGACAGCTGTACCCGGCTGTCGAGAAGATGCCCGATTCCGGACGACGCGACCGTGCACAGCAGCCGGACGAACAGCCCGGCGGCACCCGCGAGCACGATCATCCGAACATGGCCGTGATCGATCGGGTTCGGCGACAACAGCGTTCGGCCCAGTTCCACTACCGCCAGCAATGGCGCAAGACCAGCGACAGCGCCGACGATCTGCAGGATGACGACGGCGGCGAAACCGCCCAGGTAAGGGCGCAGCAACGCCGTCGCGCCGCGCCGCGCCACGGGATCGGCATCCGGTGGGAGTCGGGTGGGTGGTTTCCTCGCCTCGGCGAGGTCGATGGTGGTCATCGTTCTCCGGCCTTCGTCGATCACTCTGCGGCTGAATTATTTTCCGAGCCGGTAACCCTGTCCCCGGCCAGGGCACGACGCAGGACGGCGGCGAGTTCGGCGCTCTGGCGCTGGGACACCTCGGCGGACAGGATCGCCTGCGACCCGTGGAACGTGCCGGGCCACTGGTGCAGCTCGACCGGCACGCCCGCTTGCAGCAGGCGCAGCGCGTAGTCGATGTCCTCGTCGCGGTTCGGGCAGAATTCGGCGGTGGCGATGTAGGCGGGCGGCAGACCGGACAGATCGGTGGCCCGTGCCGGCGCGGCGTACGGCGTGGCAGGCGTGGAACCCAGGTAGTGCTGCCACATCTGAGCCACCTTCGCATGAGTCACGAAGGGTGTGTCGGTGAAATTGCGCGCCGACCATGCCTGCTGGCGATCATCGAGAACGGGTTGATTGAGCAGCTGGAACGCGATCGGCGGCCCTTGCTGGTCACGCGCCCGCAACGCGACCGCGGCCGCGAGTCCCGCGCCGGCGCTGTGGCCGCCGATCGCGATCCGCGCCGGGTCGATGCCGAGCTCGCCCGCGTGCTCGGCCGTCCAGGCCAGCGCCGCGTAGACGTCGTCGTGGGCGGCGGGGAAAGGTTGCTCGGGAGCCAAGCGGAAGCCCACCGAGATCACCGCCGCGCCGGAATTCTCGGCGAGCATCGTGGCCCACGGATGTTCGGTGTCCAGATCGCCCATGACGAACCCGCCGCCGTGCAGCCAGATGATCGCGCCCCGCGCCCCGCGTGGCCGATAGATTCGTACCGGCACATCGACATCGCCGGGCACCGTGCGATCTTCGACCTCCAGGTGCGCGGTGGCCGGTGCCGGGATCATCGCGGCCAACTCGGCGAGGTGTTTCCGGGCGGTGAGCGGGTCGCTGAGGTCGGCCGGGGGGAAGAACGGGACAGCCGCTTCGAGTTCGGGATCCAAGATCATGCCGTCGATCGTCGCGCTCGCCGGGCTTGTTCGGCTTCCGGCCACGGGAGTCACCGTCTACGTGAATACGCGTAGGAGAATCGCGATCGGCTGCGTCGGTCGTCGTAGCCGATCGCGCATTCGGTCCACGAATCACGCACCGAGGCAATGAGGTACATCCGACGAACTGCGAGATTTCGCGCAGCACTTCACATTGCCCGGTGACCGTGATTCCTCTGACGCCAGGACAAGGAGGAACCGCTCGTCGTTAAGAGGTGAGATCGCTCAGTCCGGTCTGGTAGGCGATCACGACCAGCTGCGCGCGGTCGCGCGCACCGAGTTTCACCATCGCGCGGCTGACATGGGTGCGCGCGGTGGCGGGGCTGAGGAACAGTGCGGCGCCGATCTCGTCATTGCTCATGCCCTGCCCCACCAACGCCAGCACTTCGCGCTCCCGGTCGGTCAGCACGGCGAGCCGGTCCTCCCCGGATTTGGCAGCCCTGCGCTGCGCGGTGAACTGGCTGATGAGGCGGCGGGTGATCCGGGGTGCGAGCAACGCGTCACCAGCGGCGATCACCCGGATGGCGTGCAAGAGCTCGGCGGGGCCCGCGTCCTTGAGCAGGAATCCGCTCGCGCCCGCTTGTAAGGCGTCGAAGACGTTCTCGTCGGTGTCGTAGGTGGTGAGGATGAGTACCTTGACCCGCTCCATCCCGGTGGCCTGCGCGATCTGGGCGGTGGCCTTTATCCCGTCCAGCCGCGGCATGCGAATGTCCATGAGGACGACGTCGGGGCGCGTGGCACGGGCGAGTTCGACAGCTTCCGCACCGGTGGTGGCCTCCCCGACCACCGTGATGTCGTCTTCCAGGTCGAGCAGGACCTTGAATCCGGAGCGGACCAGGCGTTCGTCGTCGGCGAGCAGAACCTTGATCGGAATCGTGGAATTCACAAGCGCGATCCGACCGGGGTCAGGGGCAGGCGGGCCGTGACCTCGAACCCGCCGCCGGGTCGCGGCGTCGCGTCGAGTTCACCGCCGAGCAACCGGCAGCGCTCCCGCATCCCGACGATGCCGCGGCCGGTCGAGGGTGGGCCGCCCGCGCGCGCCGGGACGCGCCCATCGTCGCGCCCCTCATCGATCACCCGTATCCGCAGGGCGTCCACACCGGGTTCGAGCGCCACCGTCACCCGGGTCGGGCCGACGTGCCGGATCACATTGGTGATCGATTCCTGCACGATGCGGTACGCGGCGCTGCCCACCGCGCTCGGGAGCGGCGTCACCGGGGAGGTCTGTTCGAAAGCGATGTCGAGCCCGGCATCGCGGGCCTTGCCGACGAGTTCATCGATCTGGCCGAGACCGGGGTAGGGCTCGCGTTCGTCGCCATCGCGCAGCACGCCGAGAATGGCCCGCATCTCCCGCAACGCCCGCGAACTGGTCTGCTCGATGGTGCGCAATGCTTCGCGGGCCTGCTCCGGTCGCTTGTCGAGCACGTGGGCGGTGACGCCGGACTGCACGTTGATGATGGCGATCGCGTGGGCGACGGTGTCGTGGACTTCGCGAGCGATCCGCAGCCGTTCGGCGTCGACCCGCGCCCTGGCTTCCTCGTCGCGAGACCTTTCGGCCAGTTCCGCCCGTTGTTGCGCGTCGGCGGCGATGACCCGGCGGGATCGGACGGACTCACCGAGAATCGTGCTGATCACCGACGCGCCGATCCGGAAGAACACCCAGCCGATGGCCACCAGCGGCTCGATATCGGCCGCGGCGATCAGCCAGCCGAGGGAGAGCACCGTGATGCCCGCACCGGCGATCAGCAGCGACCGCCGCCCGTCACCGTAGGCGGCGAGGGTGTACAGGGCGACGAAGAGTCCCAGGTAGGAAAGCCGGTCGGGGAAGCCGAGACCGAAATAGACAACGCTGGCCAGCCCCGTGACCACGAACACCGCGACCGGCCGGCTGCGACGGGCGGCGACGGCCAGGCCGCTGACGATCAGCAGGGCATATCCGAAAGCCGATACCGGTGTGTAGGCCGGCTCGAGCGGCACCGGGATCGCGGCGCTCTGCACCTGGATCACGGTGACGAACAACGCCAGCAGGACATCCGGGAACCAGGCGGGCCGACGGGAGATCCAGGCGGACAGCCGTTGCGACACCGCCCGCAGAACCATGCCGTGAGAATACGGCATCCCCGAGTTCCGGCGCTTCCGCCCGGGTGCGCGATCGGCTACGTCGATCGACGCAGCCGATCGCGATTTCCGTACGCGCATTCACGTAGACAGCGTCTCCCGCGGCGGCTCGCTGCCGCGGCACGCGGGGCGGGCAAGGCGTGGTCGAGGCCCCGAGCGATCCTCCCGTGTCGCAGCTGGACGCCGTCAGGCCCGCCGCTCGGCCGTGTCCGCGTCGGCCGGATTCACTTCCACAGATCGCCGCAGGGCAGCACGGGTAACTCGACGTGGACGTCGTCGTCGATGGTGACGATCAGCTCCGGATGGCTCTGCGCCAAGTTGGCGGCCACGCTGCTGGCCTGTTCCGCACACGCTTGGTAGTCCAGGACCAAGGCTCCGGATTCGATGTGGATATGCCGGACGTGCTGGGGGCTTGTCATATCCACAGCACTGTTCGATGCGTAGGAGGCACCGGCACGACATACCCCGCTCCACCTCCGGACATCGATCGCATCGCGGTCGAGCCATGCGGCGGACCGAGCGTCCTATGGCTCATGGTTGACGAACTCCTCAAAACTTAGGACGGAACGCACCGCTCCTCCCGCAGTGCCCAGCCGCACTACTGGTACTTATGGCGCGAAACTCCTCATCACGGCAATGTACTACAAAGAATAATCAGTAACTTACAAGCTATCGCCAGCGCGCTCTAGAGCGCATCGGCGCCCGCTGACGTGCGGTTCCTCGTCGGCCGACCGAGGACCCGTCCGGAAACGGCCTCGCGCCGGTCAGGATGATTACTTCACCGTTCACGATTCGCGAAGGGTGCGTCGAGTTTGTCGATGTCGGCGAGCACCCTTTCGTGCCACTCGATTTCGGCCTGAATCCGCAGGACGGCGTGTTCGACGATGAGGTCGTCGGCGGCGTTCTGGTCGGGCCGGCGCCGGTCGAGTTGGTGTTCCACGCGGGAACGTCGCGCTCGCAGTACCCGGCACGGATGCCCCGTGATCCCCTCGGCCCTACCCGACTCGATCGGCTTCACCTGAAGAATTCGGGTGTTCGGCTCTCGCCTCCATCGCAGTGGCAACAGCGCCGGTGAAATCGAGTAGTCGCCTACTCGCGATCAGGCGACCATCGGCGACGAGCATTCGATACCGCGAAACCCTTCGTGACCGGTAGATCTCCGGAGTCGGCTCGAGTCGAGATCAGCGGCGACGACGGATCCCGCGGGGTCCGCGGCTCCCAATGCCTGCACTCTCAGAAAGGCGGAAGAGATGAAGAAGTACGAGGTTCGACCTGGCGACACCCTCTCCGCGATCGCGCAGCGCGAGTACGGCGACAGCAGTCTGTTCCCGGCGATCGCGCGCCAGAACCATCTCGCCGATCCGAATGCGATCGACGTCGGACAACAACTCCTGATTCCCTACATCACGCGGCGGCACCTCGTCACCACCGCCGACTCCACCGCGGCGCGAAAGCAGATCACCCAGCGCTACTACGGCCACGATGACCCCGGCGTCCAATTGATCTGGGAAGTGGTCAACGGTGTGGCACAACGCCAAATACAGCAAGGCGCGTGGCTGCACATCCCGGAGCTGGCCGATGTCGGCCACCACACGGTGGTCGAAGGCGAGACTCTCGCGGTACTCGCCGAGCGCTGGTACGGCGACGACCACCTCGCCCTGCTGATCGAACGGGCGAACCACCTGCCCTCCGGCACCGAACCAGCTCCCGGCCACGTACTCATCGTGCCCGGCCTGAATCGCCGCCGCAGCGTCGCCGGCGACACGCTGCGGACAATGTGCCACCACGAGTACGGCCCCGCGGATCTGGACACCAGGGTCGAAGTTGTCGCAGCGGCGAATCATCTCGCAAACCCCGATGCGATCTTCTCCCGGCAGGTGATCCACTTCCCGTCGTGACCGGATGACGGCTATGTCCTCGCGCCGTTGCGGCGGCGTTCGGTTCTGCGCCGGAACAGCCAGGTCGACAGCCCGGTGACGGCCAACGCGAGCGGAGTTAGGCCGAAGGCCAGCCAGACCAGTCGCCACCAGCCGTTCACCAGCCAGCCGAAGTGGGCCGGCTCGAAGACTTTGGCGTAGAAGGTGTTTGCCAGCGGCCGGTCGTGACTGGCGTCGACCACCTTGATGTCGGCGCCGTCGTAGGCGTTCACGTAGACCAAGACGTCACCGCTGTAGAAGAGGCGGTGCTCACGGGGCGAATAGGCGCCGGCGACGGCGGCGCGGTAATACGGGGCGTCGGCGGTGGGCAGCAACAGGTAGGCGAGTCGGCCCGGCGCGGCTCGGCGCGCGATCGCGTCCGCCTCGCCGATGGACAGCGGGGCCCGGCCCGGGCCGTCCGAGCGCGGCACGAAGGATCTCTCGGTTCGTTCGAGAGTGGTGTTGCCGCCGGTGGCGACGAGCCAAGCGCGCTGGACGGCGGGCCACTCGATGGTGGTCCCGGTGATGCCCCACACCAGTAGGAACGGCACAGCGAGAACACCGATGACGTCGTGCAGGTCGCGGTCCCGGGCGAAGCGTCCCTTCCGCAGGCGGACTCGGAACCCGTTGCGCACCCGCCTGAGCGAGGGCCACCAGATGACCACACCGGACACCGCGAGCGCTACCAACAGCGTGCCGAGCGAGCCCAAAATGACCGCGCCCCATTTGATGTCGATGAGGGGAGCTTGGTTCTCCATGATCGGGATCGCGCCCGAGTAGCGCGCGCAGCCGAATGCGCAGTTGTGCAGATTGGCCAGCCAACCGAGGATGCCGTCGGTCAGGTTCACCCGCTCGTTGATGCGTCCGGTACCGGGATCGACGGAGTAGGCGGCGGTGTATCGCGTGTTCCCGATCGCGATCACACCGCCGTCCACACCGACCCAGCCGACGGCGAAATCGGGATCGGTCGCACGCACCAGCGCGACGGCTCGCTCGGCGTCGATCACCGGCGGCACGTCCGTATGCCGGTAGAAGGAGCTGTGCTGGGCCCGGAACAGTTCGGCGTGGTAGAGCAGGATCGCGCCCGATGTCGACTGCACCACGAGGACCGAGCCGAGGATCAACGCCGACCAGCGGTGGATCGAGATCAGTCCACGCCGCATCGGTTTCCGAGATCGTCTGCGCGAGCGAACGATCCGCTTGCCGGACTCGTGCACCACCGCGGTCACGTTCATAAGGTTAGGCTAACTTGAAATAAGCCCTTCCCAGTCTCGGCGGGTTCCCGTCCGTCCCGGCCTCCCGATCACCCCGCGGGCACGAGATCGAGGCCGTATCTCGGATACATCCGCGCTGCCTCCCCCGTCCGGAACACCTCGACGGAACCGGCCACCTCGGTCGCGAGCCCCGCCGCTCGCAACGCGCACCCCTTGAAGGCCCGCCCGGCAACGCTGACCCGGTGCTGCACCGAACCGACTCGATGGTCGAGTTCCGCAGGAAGAACCTCGCCCCACATCGTCACCTCGGTGCGCCCCCGGTCGAGACACTCGAGCACGCCGTCGCGAACCCGGCTGTCGGACAGATACGTTGCGGAGGCGACGGCGACCGCCTGCGGCCACGCCTCCCGCACCGGCGCGGCCGAGAACTGCTCGAGATCGAGCACCGTCGCCCCGAGAATGCGCAGCGGGCGGGTGTCTCCCGGGTCGGCGACCAGCACCGTCACCTCCCATCCCGCGACTGTTCGATCGAACAGCCACCCGCCGGTCCAGCGCACGACGTCCGCGATGTTCGGCGCGACCACCGCCAGGCGATACCGATGCGGGCACCGGCGCGTCCGGTCTCGCCAGCGAGCGAAGGAGGGCGATACTGGAGCGCCTCGGTCAACGGAATCGACAGATCGTAGAGCCATGGTTCCCATCCCATCAGCGAGCCGCGCGGCCGATGGGCGGCCGCGTGCCGAACCAACAAAGGATCCGGAGAGCGGAGACGGCGGGTGAGAGCGGATCGCCGGGCCCCTCGCCGGAAGGTTCTGCCGCACACACACTAAGGCGGTCCACGATCCGATGACACCACTTCGGACGAGCTTGATTGTGACCTATATCACCGATCCAGCAATCGCCTGGTCGAGACCATCCGTTCGCCTACCGCAGCCCATATACGGCACCGCCGCACGACGCGTTTTCGGCTGCACCGCATCGGCGAACGGGCGAACGAACCCTGCCCACCACACCCGGAACGCGAGCGAACGCCGCCAGTCGCAACTATTCGAGAACCCACCACACCAGCTGTTTCAGCCCGGCAAGCAGGTGAATCACAGTCGGCATACCAGTCCCGCGCCGACCGGAACCGCACTGCGATGGCAGCTTGACGACACCGCGCTCATAGTTCAAACTGATTACCTACCGGACAAACCTATCCGGATCATCGAAAGGTCCGGAACATAACTCTGGCAATCACTCGGCAACCCATGTCGAGGGTGTCGCCATGCGACGATTCCATCTGCGACCGAGGGGGGCGGCATGGGCAAGTCGGCGTGTCGGCAACGATCACCAGGAGACGTATGCGAACGCTCACGAGGCGTGCCGATCCCGCCGACCCGCTCACCGCGACAGCCCTGGATCTGCGCGCGGGCGCCATCGTGCTCGCCGAATTCGGCGCTCCCCCGGCCGATCCGTTCAGTATCCGGCACCGCTTGGCGGACCTCACGCCCCTCGGTGCGCCTATCCGCCCGCTTCCCGGGCACCTGCACAAGCTCGGCATTCTGCTGCGCTGCTGCATCGACCACATGGCGATCGCCGCGGAGATCGCGCAGATCCACGATCTGATCGGGCTCGCCGACGAACTCGTCGAACTGGTCGATATCATCGATGACTCCGCCGTCTTCACCGCCGAAGGCATTGTCGCCGTTGCCGATTCGGCACAACGACACGCACACGCCGCCGCGGTGCGACTGCGTACCCGCGGCGCCGACGCCACGCTACACCGGTTGCTCGCTCGCTGGTCGGCGGAAACCGGAATAGATTTCGGGCAACGCGAATTCGCCAACGGGCTCATGCACATCATCCGGTCGTTCGAGCGCGTCGCCGATGAACTGGCGTCGATCGATCGGTTGCCGTAACCCGCGGGCGTGCCTCAGCCGCGCAGAGCGCGGTCCAGCAACGCCCATGCCTGCCGGGCGGTCTCCTTCTTCGACAGCGCGTCGGTCTTCGACAGGACGGCGGCCAGCATCGCCAGCGCCAGGACCACGTCCGCGGTGGTGATGTCCGCACTGATCGTGCCGCGCTGATCCGGATCCTCCAGCTTCTCCGCGATGAGGGTGATCAGCCGTCGCGCCACCTCGAACAGGCGCATATCGTCGGTATCGGTGGGGTGGATCATGGCGATGAACGCCGCCGAGGTGGTGATCTGCTCGACCATGATCGACAGGAGGTCGTCGACGGTGACCGCGGGATCGGCGGCCACCGCTTCGATACCGTCGATGTTCTCCTCGAACACCGCGAGCGCGATGCTCTCCCGCGTCGGGAAGTGCCGGTAGAGCACGCCCTGCCCGACTCCGGCGGCCCGCGCGATGGAACTGAACGGCGCGTCGAATCCACTGTCCGCGAAAACCTCGCGTGCCGCCTGGATCAAGGCCGCCCGGTTGCCGGCCGCCGCCTTCGGCCCCCTGTTCGCACGGCGTGGCGAGGTCATTCGGGCAAGATTACCGGACCATTGTGGACGTGCGTGCCCCACCGAACGCCCGGCCCCGCATCCGCATCGAGGAGGTGTGAACGACGCACCATCGACGCGGCGCGGGGAACCGACGGCGACTACCGAAGGTGACCGGACAAGCGGCGAGAGGAACTCCGCTACCGGACGACGACGGTCACTGCCGCGGCGGAATCGCTTGCCGCTCGACGAGTTCGGCGAGGCGGTCGAGGGAGGCCGACAGTTTGTCCGCGGTGGTCGCGCGGGCGCGGACCTGACGCTTCTCGTCGGTGAGCGAGGTCCAGTCATAGGTGTGGGTGACTCGGGTGCGGTCGGCATCCACCGGCTCCAGCTCCCAGCGCCAAAGGTGGCCGGGCGGTTGATTGCCTGGTTCCGACGGGCGCCACGCGATGCGGCTGCCCTCGGCGAACTCCACCACGTGGTTGTCGCGGACGGCGCCGTTGGTCAGGGTGGTGCTGAACACCGCCCCCGATTCCCGCACCCGCTGCCCTGTCGCGGCCTCGGCCAGGTTGTCGTTGCCATCCCAGCGCGGCTGCTCGGCGGGATCGGCGATGAGCTCGAAGATGTCCGCCGGACCCGCGTTGATCTCACGGCTGGCGCTGACGATACGAGGAGGCTCGTTCTGGTCGGTCACGTGCCGATCGAAACATCGGGCCGGGAGCGGAGCAAGCCTTCTACTCGAGAGTTGTGCTAATTCACCCCGCGCCGATTCGAGCGGCGCGCTCGGCGGCCGGTCCTCGCCCCGGCGGCAGGCCGGTGCGGTATGACTGATTCGACATCCGACCGACGAAGGGACGCGCTCATGGGCGAGCGAGTGGCAGTGGTTTCCGGCGCCGCACGAGGGATCGGTGCGGCGATCGCCGGGCGCTTGGCGGCGGACGGGCTTCGTGTCGGCGTGCTGGACCTCGATGCGGCCGCCTGCGCCGGCACGGTCCGCGCCATCACCGAGACGGGTGGGCAAGCCGTCGCACTCGGCGCCGACGTGTCGAACGAGGAGTCGGTCGCCGCCGCCATCCAGCAACTGGAGAAGGAGTTGGGCGCGCCGACCGTCGTGGTGAACAATGCCGGCATCCTGCGCGACAACCTGCTGTTCAAGATGAGCGTCGCCGACTGGGACGCCGTGCTGAACGTGCACCTGCGTGGCGCGTTCCTGCTCACCCGGGCGGTGCAGAAGTACATGGTCGATCAGAAGTGGGGGCGGATCGTCAACATGTCCAGCACCTCCGCCCTCGGCAATCGCGGCCAGGTGAACTACTCGGCGGCGAAGGCAGGCCTGCAAGGCTTCACCAAGACTCTGGCATTCGAGCTGGGCAAATTCGGCGTCACGGCCAACGCCATCGCTCCCGGCTTCATCGTCACCGACATGACCGCCGCCACCGCCGAGCGCGTCGGCGTCTCGTTCGAGGACTTCCAGAAGGCCGCCGCTTCGCAGATTCCCGTGCAGCGGGTCGGTACTCCCGAGGACATCGCGCACACCGCCTCGTTCCTCGTGAGCGAGGGCGCCGGTTTCGTCTCCGGACAGGTGATCTACGTGGCGGGCGGCCCGACCGACTGACCGCGCGGCCCCGCCCGCCGTGCGGGTGCGGGCGGGGGCGGTAACGTCGCAGCACATGAACCGGCGTGCGGCTCGTCGTATCGTGACGAGCTATGTCCTCTTGCTGCCCAGCCTGATCGGCGTCGGCGCGTTCCTGTTGCTGCCGATCCTGGTAGTGGCCTGGCTCAGCCTGCACAGCTGGAATCTGTTGGGGCCCAGAGAATTCGTGGGACTGCGCAACTGGCGCTCGGTGCTCGGGGACGCCGCGTTCGGCCATGCCATGCTGGTGACGCTGGCGTTGACCGCGATCGTGGTGCCCGCGCAGACCGTGCTGGGTTTCACGGTCGCGGCGTTGCTGGCTCGACGGCGCGGCGCGACGAGCTTGCGAATCATGTACGCGCTGCCGTGGATGTGCGCGCCGGTGGCGGTAGGCGTGGTGTGGCAGTGGATGTTCGCCCCCACCGGGGGCGCCGTCAACGCCGTACTCGGCAGACGCGTCGAATGGCTGTCGGATCCGGCGCTGGCGCTGCCGTCGGTGGCCGCGGTGAGCGTGTGGGCGAACTTCGGGTACGTGGCGCTGTTCTTCGTGGCCGGGATCCGCGCGATACCGAGCGAGATCCTCGACGCGGGAGCGCTGGACGGCGCTACCGGCTGGCGCCGGATTCGCTGGCTGATCCTGCCGCTGCTGCGCCCTACCATGTTCTTCGTCCTGGTCACCGGTGTGTTGACCGCGTTCCAAACCTTCGACACCGTGTACGCGTTGACCAAGGGCGGGCCGGGCGATCGCACCGATGTGCTCGCGATGCGCATCTTCTCCGAGGCATTCGACGCGGCGCGTCCGGGCCGCGCCGCCGTCATGGCGCTCGTGGTGTTCGCGGTCATGTTCGCGATCACCGTGGCGCAGCACCGCTACTTCCGGAATCGGACCACCTATGAGTTCTGATCGCCTACGTTCGGCCGCCGCCTACGCGGTGCTCTCGGCCGGAGCCCTGCTTACCGTGACGCCCCTGCTGCTCAGCGCCCTCACCGCGGTCAAGACGCCCGACCAGTTCGCGAGCGGGTCACCGCTGGCCGTGCCGCATCCGGCCACGGCGGACAACTTCGGGACCGTGCTGGACTACGGGTTCGGACGTGCGGTGCTGGTGACGGCGCTGATGACGGTGTTCGTCACCGGTGGCCAGTTGATCACCTCGGTGCTGGCGGCATACGCGTTCGCCCGCACCGAATTCCCCGGCCGCGACGCGTTGTTCTGGGTTTATCTGGGCACCATGATGGTGCCGCCGATGGTAACCCTCATCCCCCTGTATCTGATGTTCGCGCAACTGGGCCTGTTGAACACGTTCTGGGCGCTGGTGTTGCCCTTCGTGTTCGGATCGCCCTACGCGATTTTCTTGCTGCGCCAATACTTTCGCGCGATCCCGCAGGAGTTGATCGGTGCGGCGCGGCTCGACGGCGCCAACACCCTCGACATCATCGTGCACGTGATGGTGCCGATGAGCCGGCCGGTGCTGGCGACCTTGACGCTCATCACGATCGTCTCGCAATGGAACAACTTCATGTGGCCGCTGGTGGCGAGCAGCGGCCGCTCGTGGCAGGTGCTGACCGTGGCGACGGCGAACCTCCAGACTCGCTACAACGCGCAGTGGACCCTGGTGATGGCGGCCACGACGCTGGCCATCGCGCCGCTGGTGGTGCTGTTCGTGATATTCCAGCGCCAAGTGCTGCGCTCGATCGCGTGGACTGGAGTGAAATGAGGACTTCGACCCGCGTCGTACTCGCCCTCGCGCTGGCGGCGGCGCTGTTGGTCACGGCCGTCTTGTGGCTCGGACGCAGCGGCGACGCGTCCGGGCGCACCGTGCTGGGGCTGCGCATCTGGGACGAGAGTCTCGTTCCCGCCTACCGTGCCTCCCTCGCGGAGTTCGAGCGGGCGAACCCGGACATCGAAGTACGGATCACGGTGGTGCCCTGGTCCTCCTATCAGCAGAAGCTGCGCTTGGACGTCGCCGGAGGCACCGCCGACGATCTGTTCTGGACCAACTTGTACGAGGACTACGCCGATACCGGGCGGCTGATCGACATCGGGGCGGCACTCGGCCCCGAGGCCGCGACAGTCTGGGATCCTTCGGCGGTAGCGCAGTACACACGCCACGGAAAGTTGTGGGCTGTCCCGCAATTCGTCGACGCCGGTACCGCGGTCTATTACAACCGGGAATTGCTCGCGGCCGCACAGGTGGATCCCGCGGAGCTGAATGCGCTGCGATGGAGTCCGGGCGGCGACGACACCTTGCGGCCGGTGCTGCGCAGGCTGGCCACGGCCGCCCCGTGGGCGTACAACGCCGGCCACGACTTCCAGTCCATCGAGCTGCCCTATCTGGGCTCGGCGGGAGCACGCTTGCAGGACGACAACGACCGCTTCGTCTTCGACAGCCCGCAAGGCGTGGCGGCGTTCGACTATCTGACGCGGTTGATCGCCGATCGGCTCACGCCCTCGCCCGCGGACACCAACACCAATCCCGACTTCGCGAAGAATGCCTTTCTGCAAGGCAAATCGACGCTGTTTCAGTCCGGGACGTTCAATCTCGCACAGATCTCCGAGCGAGCCCGCTTCGCGTGGGGCGTGGCGCTGTTGCCCGAGGGCCCGGCCGGGCGGGTGAGCACGAACAACGCGATCGGCGTCGCAGGCAACGCGGCAACTCGGCATCCGCACGCGGTGCGCCGGGTGCTGGCCTGGCTGGGCAGCGGGGCGGGCAATCGCTACCTGGCCGAGGGCGGCGGCGCCATCCCGGCAGTCGTCGCCGAACAGCGACGCTATCGCGACTACTGGGCCGCGCGGGGAATAGACGTTTCCCCCTTCTTCGACGTGCTGCGCGGCCCGCGCATCTCCTCCGGTGGCGGACCGGGCTTTCCGGCCGCGCTCCGCGCCATCGATCCGATTCTCGCCGAAATGTATCTGGGCCGGATTCCGGTACCGGAGGCAGTTTCCCGCGCCCGGACCGCGGCCGCGGCCGCCGTCGCGGAGAACTGAGCGAGTGTGCGGCGAGATCGTCAGGAGCCCCGGTCCACCCACTGGCGCTGTGCGGTGAACAGCACGGACGTCGAGTGGCGGAATCCCAGCGCGTGGAAACGCCGTTGGATCTCCGCGCGCACCTGGTCGAACGAGTCGACGTCGCGGCGAGGCGTGCTCGGACCGACGACGAAGGCCAGTTCCACATCGAGCCTGCTACCGACCTTGGACGCACGCACGAAGAATTCGTCGAATCCGTACGCGGCGCGAAGTTCTTCGCACACCTCCTCGATAGCCGAGCCGACCGGCTCCGCGGCGGCCATGGTCAAGATCTCCCGGAACGCCTCCCGCAACAGCCTCACCGGAACCCACAGGTAGATCACCGACACCACGATCACCAGGCTCGGATCCACGTACCGCGCGGCGTAGTCGCGCCCGGTCGCGTTCAGGATGACAGCGATCAGGAACCCGCCCATCGTGACCAGGCTCAGCGCCGCGTCGCCTGCCCATTCCGCCGCCTCCGCGCGCACCAGACCGGTGTCGGAGCGGGCGGCGCGGTACAGCACCATCGCGACGGCGACACTCGCCAGCGACGCGATCACCGCGTACGCCAGCGCGGAGCCGGCCGACACCGCGCGGCCGCCGTGCACGATCTCCCGCACGGCGTTGACCGATCCGTACAGGCACAGTCCGCCGAGAGCGGCCGACTTCACGACGACCGCGACCGGCTCCCACGTCTCCCGGCCCCACGGATAGACGGCATCGGCGCCCTTCGCGGCGGTCCGGTGCGCCATGACGGCCAGGCCCGAAAGCCCGACGCTGACCAGCGAATAGAGACCGTCGAAAACGATCATCTGCGATCCCGCCGCGATTCCCCACACCAGCGAAAGCACGACGAAGCACACCGAGGCCCACAGCGAGAGCAGCAGCGCGCGCACTGCCGGACTACGTCTCGACGCCGCGACCGCGGTCTGCCACGCGCCACAGCCCTTCCCGGTCGTAGAAGATCGTCACCGCCGCGCCGAAGCACAGGCCGAGCAACGCCATCCAGACACCGCGTTCCAGGCCCGCCGCACCGCTGGCTTCGCAGTACAGGATGGCGCGGATGCGCGAATTCTCCTCGGGATCGACGACGTAACCGAGGTACATCACCGACAGCAACGCCATGAGCAGCGTGACGACGACGATGGGGCGGGTCCAGGTACGGACCCGCGTGGGTTTCGCTGCCATCGGACCGGCTCCTCTCGCGGTGGTCACAGAACTACTCGGCGAATCCTTGGTTATCTTCACCCGTGCGCGCGGACATCCGGGGATCGTGGTTCGGAGTTTCGCCGGGAACCGTGCGCCCACCCGATGGCGCGCGACAGTCGCTCACCCGTCGACAGCCGCGGCCAGCCGGGGCAGCTGCCGCAGCGGGTTGATCCGTTCGACCTCCATCCGCTGGTCCGCGTCGAAGACGTCGCTGAGCCCGGGTGCCGGATCGTGCGTGCCGGACTGCGGAAGCGTGAGCGCGCTGAAGGGCCAGTCGGACCCGAAGACCACGTGCTCGCGCTTGCTGACGGCCAGCACACTCGCCATCGCCGCGGCCGAGCCGCTCAGCGCGGTGTCGTAGTAGAAGTTCGCGATCTGGCGTTGCGTATCGAGTATCGACGGCCGCGGCAGATCTTCGGGCCAGAACTCGCCGATCACCGTTTGCGAGGCGACGCTGATGCGGTGGGACAGGAAGGGCAGCGTTCCGCCCGCGTGCGCCAGCTGGAAACGAATGTTCGGGTAGCGCTGCGTCACCCCGGTGGCCATCATCAACGTCGCCGCGCGGGTGGTGTCGAAGGTGAATTCTTCGAGGAAGTCCGGCAGCGGCAGTTCCGGTTTGGCGTCGGCGGGGATCGCGGCGGGGTGCACGAAGACGTAGGCGTTGCGCTGGTTCAGCGCGATCAGCAACGGCTCGAAGCGGGGATCGCCGAGGTAGACGCCCGCATAGGCCGACAACAGGACCACACCGTCGAGATGCAGTTCGTCCAGCGCGTAGACGGCTTCGGCGATGGAAGCGGGCATATCGGGCATCGGCAGCACCGCGAATGCGCCGAATCGTCCGGGATGCGCCCGGAACAGCCCCGCGGCGTAGGTGTTGCAGTATCGGGCCATATCGGCGGCCTCCTTGCCGCGCAGGAACGACACGCCGGGGTCGGACACCGACAGCGCCTGCGCCTGGATCCCGTAGTAGTCCATGAACGCCAGCGCCTGCTCCGGCGACCAATCCGGGGTCGGGTAGCCGCCGATTGTGAGGTGGCCGTGGTCGAGCAACGCCGCGCGATAGTCCGGCGGGAGGAAGTGCGCGTGCAGGTCGATCCGGTAGGTGCCCGAAGGCGCAGGTTGCTGGGCGCGAGCGGGGGTCGCCCGCGCGGCCGCCACCATCGCCGCGCCGCCGAGCGTTCCCGCGAGAGCGCCGCTCAGCGCCCCACGCCTGCTCATCGTCCTGCGGGATCGGGAATCGGTCATCGAAGTCCTCACTTGTCCGGACGGGGAGCGGGCCGAGCCGTCGATGCTCGCCATCACCACCGCCACGACGGTATGCGATGAAATCATCAGCTAAGACGAAAACGTCGTCAATTGTAAATGATGAAATTCTCAGAACCGTGGACAGCCTCAGCTACTTCTCCTACGCCCGCGCGGTGCAGCTTCGAGACGTGGTGGCGGACCGCCCGAGGCGTCGGCCCGTACCGAGGTTCGTGGAGCGGCTCCTTCAGCCCGTCCGGTCAGGGCACAGCCTCATGCTTGGGCCCCACCAGCATCGGGACCGCCACCAACGCCTACGTTGCGATATACCGGGACTGATCGCATCGCGGCCGGAGTGCTGCGACCGCACTTCGTCCTGAACGTGGTGTCCGGTCTCATCCCGCCCGCCGGGAGGCGGCGGCAGCGGCGGAGCGGTGACGTGTGACCTTCAATTGTCGTAGGACGCGACACCGACCGGGCCGACGCCGACGCACAGGTTCAGGCCCGGTGTGGCGGAGGTGATTCGAAGCGCCGATCCGCTGCCGATGAGGCGAACGAACACGGTGTTCGGGCCCTTTCGGACCGGTGCTGTCACCGCTTCGCCTTGTTCCATGGCGACGGTGATCCGGCCGTCGCGGCTGGCGAGGTAGTTGAGTCGCGCGGTCCATTTGTTCGCGAGCATCGGGCCGTCGAGGAGCAGGCGGGACGGGGCGGCACCGTCGATCCGGTACCCGCAGCCGGGCTCCGGACCGGGGAGGATGATCCGGTTCCACCAGACCGCCGCTTCGACGATCTCACCGGTGTCGGTGATCATTCGCAGGTGGGGTGTCGAGTCCGCGAACGTGCCGGGAGCGGCTATGGGAGCCAGCGCATTCTTGGTGAGGTTCTGCGGATAGGCCAACGGATTCAACACATTCCACGGAACCTCCTGCTCGAGCAGGGGTGCGCCGTCCCACGCGCTCAGTCCCGATTTCACGTTGGTGATGTAGGTTTCGGTCGGACCGACACGCCAGGAAGCCACGAACGTCCAGGTGGACCAGAGACTGCTGACGACGAACACCACGGTCAACCCGACTGTCACCGACCGCCTCGGGAGCGCAGGGCTACTGGACGGCCGGGGTCCGGCACGCAGCATGAGCGCACCCGCGGCCGCCGACACCACCGCCGTGTCGGCGAAGTAGCGCAGCGATTGCATCAACTCCCCCGCGGTGTTCGGTCCGCCGCGAGCCAGTGCGACCGCCAGCTGAGCGATCAGAATGTAGGCCGCGGCCGTCAGCCAGACCGCCCCGATCCGCCGCCGGGCGCGCACCGTCAGCGCTACGACCGCGACCAGCGCCAGCCAGGCCGACGCCACCGCCCACCCCGGCGGATCCGCCCACGGCGTAGACGGTAGCCACCGCTCCCACACCCAGGGCCCGCCGAACAAGGCGGGCACGATCCCCAGGGAGGCCGCGCCGGGCAGCAGGTCGCGCAACTCCTCCCACCGGTCGGGCAGGCCGGGACCGTCGACCACCACGAGATACGCGATCGACCAGCAGGCCAGCACCGCGCCCGATCCGGCCCACAGCGCCGCGCCCCGCCGGGCCACCGTGCGCATCGGGGCCTCGCCGCCGTCGACGTAGCGGGCCAGCGCGGTGACGGCGAAGGCGACGAACGGCACGACCGCCGACTTCTCGAAGAACAGCAGCGCCACCGCCGACACCGCGATCCCGGACAACGCGTATCGGCGCCGACCGGTCCGGACGAGCAGCACCGCGTCCCCGATCACCCACGCGAGCGCGAACTGCAGCGGCAGCGCGTTCAGGGCGGCGGCCCACCAGGCGAACGCCGGGATCGTCAGGGGGCAGAACAGGTAGAAGACCAGCGGAAGCAGGACCGGCCATCGTAGGCCCGCCACCAGCACCAGCATGCGCACCACGGCTACCGACGCGCCGAGCTGCATGATCAGCAGCACCGTCACCGGTCCGGCCCAGGCCAGCGGCGCGACCGCGTTCACCGCCCAGGCCGTGGCGAAGGCCAGCGGCATGAAGTGCCCGTCGTGGTCGTACAGCAGCAGGTCCGTGGACCACAGCCCGAATCGGGCCGCCCGGCCGACCAGGATGAAGTCGTCCCAGTAGAAGTAGCCGCTGCCCGCGACCCACCAGCGGACTGCAAGCTGCAACACGACCAGGCACCCGGCTACGACGACCACCGGCCGCGCGTTCGAGATCCGCCGGAACCGGCCCCTCGCCGACGCCGCGGACCGAGGGACGCGTGCGGGCTCCGGCACGGCGAGCACAGCAGTGTCCATGTCATCCCACCGTAGCGGCGGTCGGGCCGGGGACCCGTCCCTTCTCGGTTATGGGAACTGCCGGTCCCGCCGATACGACAGGTCGCTCGACGGCTCGACTTCCTCGACGTCCAGTGCCGCGTCGGCCCGCACGGCCTCGATCAGCGCGGCGCTGCCCGCGATACCGGTCCAAGGCAGGTCGATCTCGGTCGCCACGAACCACGCCCGGTCCGCGGGCCAGATCAGATTCGGGCTGTTGATCGTCCGCGGCCAGCCCGGCAGCAGGTCCGCGGCTCCCCACTGCCCGGCCTCGGCGAGCGGGCCGCGGAACAGCAGATAGTCCCGCGCGGGTATCCGCAGGCGCGGCCCCTCGAGCACGTGCGGCGGGAAGGCCGGTGCGACAGTCGGCGCGGGCGGAAGATCCACGGACTCGTCCTCGCTGAACGCCATGACAACCGTGGAGCCGCCGTGGATGTCACCGAAGCCGTCCCAGAGCCCGAAATAGCACTCGTCCGGCGTCTGGGTGTGCTCGGCGAGAATGCCGCACAGCCGCTGAAGCACCTCGATGTCGAGGTCGCCTTCGAGACTCAGCAGGATATCGGGATCGGACGGATCATCGTCGGGTTCGGCGGGGTGATACAGCCGGGCGTATCGCGCGAACCCGCTCGGCCCGATCGAGCACAGTTGCATCCAGGGATCAAGACGCTCGGTGAACCATTCGGCCTTGGAGACGTCCGGCTCGTATCGCAGCGGCAACCCGCAACTCGCAGAGGATTTCGCACACCGGTCTCCGCTCGAGAACTGCGACGGCCCGCCGGCTAGGTGAGTGCGTCCATGACGTACGCGGCGGCTTCGGCGAGGAGAGCCTGATCGTAGGCGGCATCTCGGGTGGCTTTGCTGGACATGATCGCGACGACGAGTGGCGCGGCATCCGGGGGCCACACGACCGCTATGTCGTTGAGGGTGCCGTAGTCGCCGGTCCCGGTCTTGTCGGCCACCCGCCATCCCCGCGGTGTGCCGGCCCGGATCCGCTGGGCGCCCGCGGTCGTGGCGTTGCGCTCCAGCAGATCACGGAGGAAGTCCCGCTTGTCGGCCGGAAGGGCGTCGCCAAGCACGATCCGGTGATAGACCTCGCCGAACGCCCTCGGCGAAGTCGTGTCGCGCGGGTCTCCCGGGGTGGCTTCGGTGATCGCGGGCTCGATCCGGTCCATGCGAGTGACAGGGTCGCCCAGACTCCGGGCGTACGCCGTCAGCTCGGCCGGGCCACCGAGATCGCGGAGCAGGAGATTGCCCGCGGTGCCGTCGCTGTACCGTACCGCGGCGTCACACAGCTGGCGGATCGTCATTCCCGTGTCCACGTACCGAGGGGTGACGGAGGCGTTCTTCAGCAGATCGTCCCGGGTGTAGGTGACGACGGTGTCCAAGTGCGACAGCGGGTTTCGTTGCAGCACCGCTGCTGCGGCCAAGCCCTTGAACGCCGAACAGAACGCGAATCGTTCATCGGCTCGGTGGGCGACGGTGGCGCCCGTCCCGGTGGCGCGGGCATAGACGCCCAGGCGTGCGTCGAACCGTCGTTCCAACTCGATCAGGCGATCGTGGCGCTCGTCCGCCTGGGCAGTGGGCGCGGCGGAGGAAGAAGGCTTCCGCTCCGCCGCGCACCCGGCCAACGGTAGGAGTGCCGCCGCCGCCAGAAGTGTCCGGCGGCCGATGGGCGACTGCGTCATACGCGTCCTTTCGCGGGGGTCGGTGTCGCGGTGAACGGACTCATCATCGCGAACATCCTCCGCTGTCCCCACCGACGAGAGCCCAGGGTCAGTGCCCGACCACGCCGCTCACTTCGTTCGGCGTGCTCGGCAGCGCGACGCTCGCCGTCTTCGCTCCGGTGCCCAGGTCGATGCGGTGCACCTGCTTGGTACCGGGATCCGAGACGTAAGCGGTGCCGCCGCGGACGAACAGGGCGGGCCGGGGCTTCTGCCATTCGAGCGGCTCCTGCCACGGATCCGTGGCCGGGATCGTGCGCACGACGGCGCCCGCGACGGGGTCGATCACGTGGATGCGGCCATCGGTGCCGAGGACAAGGGCTTCGCCGTGCGGGCCCCTGGCCAGGGAGCGGAAGGTGTAACTGGTGCCCAGATCGACCAGCCGCAACGCGCCGGTGACCGTGTCGATCAGGGAGATCTTCTGCGGGCGTTCGAGTTCGGCGTCCTTGTCCTGCTTGTAGTCGCCGAGGACGACCGGCGAGGTTTCGCTGCCCGCCTGGTTGCCGATCCGGCCGTACTCGGTCGGGCTGGTCACCTTGGTGATCGCGCCGTCGCGGTAGACGAGCACGCCGTTCTCGCAGCCGATCACCACGGCCTCGCCCGCGGCGGTCGCCTCACCGTGCACGCCGGGGCAGTCCTCGTTGCGCGCCTTCTCGGTGCGGTTCTTGTCGAGCACCACGATGCCGGTCCGCTTCTCCTCGGTGCCGAGGGTGAGGACGAGTTCGCCGTTGGTCAGTTCGATCGCGACGCCGTGATGCGGGGCGGCGGCGCGGTAGGTGGTGGTCTTCGGCGCACCCTTGGCGAGATCGGCGGAGTCGAACGCGACCACTTCGCCGGTGCCGTCGCTGAAGAGCACGGTTCGCCCGGCATGCCGGACCACGTGCCCGGGATGGGGGCCGGGGAAGTCGGTGCCGGAGAATTCGGCTGTGCCTGCGTCGAAGACGCGGAAGCCCTCTTTGGTCGAGACGATCAGGTGACGGTCGTCGCCCGCGGGATTGATCCGGTTGAAGCCGTCGAGTTCGACCGTGCGCGCGAGTTCTAAGGTGTTTCCGTCCAATACGTGGATTCCGCCGTCGTAGGTGATCGCGACGGGGTCGGTGATCGGTGTGCGCTCGGTGTCTCGTTCCGAGGAAGCGTCGGCGCCGCAACCGGCGACGGTGAGTACCGCGGTGAGCACGCCGGTCAGGGCGGCCGATTTCGTGGTTCTCGATCGAACAAGCATGGGTGACCCCGTCTTTCGTTTCCGTGGGTTGGGCGCTAAGGGGCGGCGAGGCCGCGCACGATCGACTCGGTGTTGGCCCGCATCATCTCCAGGTAGGTGCCCGCGCCACCGCCCGGTTCGGTGAGCGACTCGGAGTACAAGGGGATCACCTGGACGCGTACCCCGGCCTGGTCGGCGAGCACCCGGGCCAGGCGATCGGGTTGCGAGGCATCGGCGAAGATCGCGCCGACCCCGGCGGCCCGGATGGTCCCGGCGAGGGCGGAGAGATCCGACGGGCTCGGTGAGGCGAGAGTGGTTCCACCCGGAATCACGGCGCCGACCACCTCGAAGCCGAATCGTTGCGCCAGGTAACCGAAGACGTGGTGGTTGGTGACCAGCTTCCGCCGTTCGGCGGGGATGGTCGCGAACCGCTCGGTCATCCAGCGATCCAGCCGGTCGAGCTCGGTCAGGTAGCGGTCGGCTCCGGCACGGACGGCCGCGGCGTCGACGCCGCGGACGTGCTCGACGATCCGGTCCCGGATGACCTCCACCGCCCTGCGCACCCGGCGCGGATCGGTCCAGAAGTGCGGATCCGGTCTCCCGTTCGCATCCTCCGCCACGTAACTGATCGGGTCGATCGCCGCGCCGACGGATACGCCCGCGACCCCGGACTTCTCGGCCGCCTCGACGTTGCGCAGCACGCTTTCCTCGAGACCGAGGCCGTTGTAGACGATCAGGCTCGCGCGTTCGAGCTGGGCTGCCTGCTGGGCGGAGATGGCGAAGAAGTGCGGGTCCGCGTCCGCCTCCATGAGCACGGTGACCTCGACCGCGTCCCCGGCGATGGCGCGGGTGAGATCGCCGAGGATATTGGTGGTGACGACGACCCCGTCCCGGGCCGCACCGGAATTCGAGCATGCGGTCAGCGCGAACAGCGCGGCGGCGACCAGCGCGCACAAGCGAACAGCGAGTCTCATCGGCCGGTCTCCACCATCGAGGTGGGCATGACGTCGAGGCGGAACGCGCGCGCGGTGCGCAGGTTGTCGGTGTAGTCGATCTCGTGGATCATCCGTGCCACGGGATCGTTGAGGTAGGCGCGGTGTTCGTCGACGAGGATCAGCGGCGCGGGCGCACCGTCGGCTACCGGCGCGGTCAGCGGGCGCGCCACCGCGGACTCGCGGCCGGACGCGGCGTCGTAGCTGTGCAGCAGGCCGTCCGCGGTGAGAACCAGCAGTGCGGCGCCCTCCCCCGCCGTGTTCGCCGCGACCACCGGACCGGTGTTCACCGAAGTCCAGGACTTGCGCCTGACGTCGAGCACCCACACGCCGCGGCGACCGGCCTCGGCCACCAGCGTCGCGCTGCCCGGTCGGTGGAAGAACTCGACCGCGCGGTCGGCGTCCGCGGTCCCCGGTGGATAGGGGATCTTCTCGCCGGTGAACTCCGCGCCGCGTGCCGTCACCAGCAATGCCCCGTCGGCGCAACCGAAGACGACGCCGCGCCTGGTCACCGCCGAGCCGCGCGGATGCGGGCACGGCTGGGTTAGGGCCGAGGTCTGCGCTCCGTCCCGGGTACGGACTTCGATACGCGCACGGGCGGGCACGGCTACGAGCAGGTGCTCGGCGTACGGCACGGCGATTCCGTCCGCGATCACGCCGCGCTCGTTCACCGACCCCGCGCCGAGCGCGGACCGGTCCAGCAACGTGGTGCCACCGGCTTCGGAAACGATCGCCGTGACCGCGCTGTCGGCATGCGCGACCGACATCGGGGCGCCGGTGCGGGTGCCCAGGTCGCGGGCGGGCGCGCGGTAATAGTGCACGTGGTCGCCGTGGTCGACCGTCCACGCACCCGCGTCCACGATCCGCATCCGGTCGCGGGCGGACAGGAACGCGAAGCGCCCGTCGGTGGTGACGCGGTCGACACCGTCCATCCGGCCGAGATCGATCACGTCCTCGGTGATGAGATCGACCACCTGTACGGCCCCGGTGCCTTTGTCGGCCACGACCAGACGCGGCTGCGCCTCGTCGGCTTCCTCCGCGCCGGCCACGTACCCGTGCGGTATCGGCTGCGCAGGCGGTGATTGGTCTGTCCCGCAACCGATCAGGGGCGTGATCGCGGCGAGGACCAGCATGAGCGCCAGCGGTCGCGGGGTCATGCGAGAAGACCGGATCCGCTCGCGCAACCAGGCCGACAGCGCCGAGACGAAGAACAGCGCGACAGCCGTCGCCGCGATGGTCGCCCCCGCGGCGGTGCTCGCGTGCCACGAGATCAGCAGCCCGGCGAAGGTGGCCAGCGCGCCGAGCGCCGCGGCGGTGAGCATGATCAGCGGGATGCGATGCACCCAGTAGACGGCGGCCGCGGGCGGCGCGATGAGCAGACCGAAGACCAGCAGCGTTCCGACGATGTGGAAGGACGCGACGATCGCCAAGGTCACCAGACCGATCAGCGCCACGTTCGCCGGACGGGGCCGCAATCCGAGAGTGTGCGCCTTGCGCGGGTCGAAGGTCAGCGCGACGAACGCCCGGTAGCCCAGCACCGAGATCACCGCCGCGAGTAGCGCGGCCGCCACCAGATACCAGAGGTCACGCTCCCCGACGGCGAGTACGTCACCGAAGAGGAAGCCGGTCAGGTCGACCGCGAACGAGGGCGAACGCGACACGATGATCACACCCGCCGACAGCATCCCGACGAACAGCAATCCGATGCCGGTGTCGGCGGCGAACCTGGTGCCGCGGCCGAGCACCGAGACCCCGACCGCCATGGCCGCGGCACTGCATGCCGCGCCCAGCAGAAGATTTCCGCCGAGCAATGCGGCGATCGCGACGCCCGGCAGCATGCCGTGCGCCATCGCGTCGCTGAGGAAAGCCATGCCGCGCAGCACCACCCACGTGCCGGCCAGCGCGCACAGGCACGACACGAGCAATCCGCCCCACAACGCCCGCTGCACGAACGAAACCTCGAACGGGGCCAACCACTCCATGGGGCAGCAGTCTACAATGATAACGGTTTTCATTTCAATGAGGTGATCGGAGCACGCCATGCCGCCGCCAGCTGTCCATGTCGCCGAGGTGACCGCCGGTTACCGAGGACTTCCGGTATTGCGCGAGTTCACCGCCACCATCCCGGCCGGACAGGTGACCGCACTCGTCGGGCCCAACGGTTCCGGCAAGTCCACCCTGCTCGGCATCCTGGCCGGTGTCGTCACGACCACCGCGGGAACCGTTCGCCGCCATCATCTCCGGCGCCCGGCGTTCGTCGTGCAGCACAGCGGCGTTCCCGCGACCCTGCCGATCACCGTGCGCGAAACAGTCGCGATGGGACGGTGGGCGCACCGCGGCGCGTGGCGGCGTCTCACCCGGCAGGACCGCGCGGTGGTGCGCGCGTGCCTGGACCGGATGGCCATCGCCGACCTGGCCGAGCGCCGGCTCGACACCCTCTCCGGCGGCCAACGTCAACGGGCGCTGCTCGCGCAGGCACTCGCGCAGGAGTCGGACCTGCTGCTGCTCGACGAACCGACCACCGGCCTGGACACCGCGGCACAACAGGAGATCTCCGAGGCCATCCGCCGCGTCGGCGCGCGGGGTGTGACGGTCGTCCACGCTACGCACAGCCGCGAGGACGCCCTGCGCGCCGACCACTGCCTGCTGTTGCGGGACGGCCGGGTCACCGGACAGGGTGCTCCGCGCACCGTCCTGCGCGAGCACACCACCGAGGCGGTCGACTAGCGCGGCACTCCGGGCATGCCGGCGAAAAGGATCTGAAAGACCTTGGGAGCGTTCGGCACGACCGCGCTGGACGGAGTGAACGGCGCGCCCTCGTTGGTATCGGTGACCACGTAGTCGGCATGGCTTCCGGGCACCCGGTCGAGGATTCCGTCACAGCGTGGCCCGCCGGTCGCGTTCACCCTCGGCAGGTCGTCGGGATAGCGGTAGGGCTGCGCGCCGTACATGAAGCTCGCGTTGAAGATGGCGCCGGGCTCGTACCCCCCGATGATGGCTTCCGCCGCGGGAAGAGCCTTCGCGATGCCGACGACCACGCAGTGCAGCACGGGTGCGTACGTGGCGAGCAGCGAACTGGTGGGCCGCAGGGTTGCCGGCACGGCGGTGAGATCCCGCTCGTTGTCCGTGAGCACCGACCGGGTGGTATCGGCCAAGCCGATGAGGTTGAGCAGCACCGTATCCAGGTCTCGCGCACCCTGGGCGACCGTCGCGCCGGTCACGGTGGCGTTGCCCGCCGTGCGCAACAGATCGGGGGCGGTATCGGCGTAGAGTCCGGTGACCTGCCCGGCAGACGACAGATCCCGCCGCAGCGCGGGCAGGCTCGGATTGATCTGCCGCAAGTAGTCGTCCGTGCGAACGAGCAGATCGCCCAGCCGGTCCCCGCGCCCCTGCAGCGCGGTACCCAACGCGGCCAGCGTGGCGTTCAGCTTGCCCGGGTCGACCTGGGCCAGGATGTCGCTGAGACGCTGGAACAGCGTGTTGTATTCCACGGTGACCGATTCCGCGCGGATCGTCGCACCGGGCCGCATGGGCGTCGGCGAAGGAATACTCGGCACCACGAAATTCACGTACTTGGCGCCGAACACGGTAGTCGAGCGGATGTCCACCGTCGCGTTGGCGGGCACCAGCCGCAGCAGCCCGGGATCGAGCGCCAGACGCAGACGCGCCCGGTCGCCACGCAACTCCACGGCGCTCACCCGGCCGAGTTCCACGCCTCGCATCCGCACCTTGGCGTCGGTGTCGAGAACCAGTCCCGTACGGGAGGTCTCGACGGTGACGGTCTCCGTCGAGCGGAAACGCCCGGCGTACATCGCGACGGCGACCACGACCACCGCGGTGATGAGCAGGATCAGCACCGCCCCCGCGACCTTCAACCGCATCATCCGCCACGCCACCAGCATGGTCTGCCTGCCGAAATTCATCTCGAATCCACCGATCACTTCTTGGCGCGGGCTGTGCGGCGACGGCGGCCGTCACGGCCATGGCGGTCGCACCTGCGCGACGACGGCCGAGGTCCGCGTCTTGCCGGACGCTCGCTAGCCGTAGTACTGTCCAGACACGTGTCCATCATAAAACTCGGACACTTATCTGGGGAAGGATTTCCAATGACTCTGGTGAAACCGAGGCGGGTATCCGGAGGCGACCACGAGCACGGTCATCTGGAGGAGTTCCGCGTCGACCCGATCGGGCTGATGCGCCGGGTCCGCGAGGAGTGCGGCGACGTCGGCTCGTTCGACCTGGCGGGGCGACAGGTCATCCTGCTGTCGGGCGCGGAGGCCAACGAATTCTTCTTCCGCTCCGGCGACGAGGACCTCGACCAAGCCGCCGCCTATCCCTTCATGAAGCCCATCTTCGGCGACGGCGTCGTCTTCGACGCCAGCCCGGAACGCCGCAAGGAAATGCTGCACAACCAGGCTTTACGCGCCGAGCACATGCGCGGGCACGCCGCGACCATCGCCCGCGAGGTCGAGCGGATGCTGGCGCGCTGGGGCGACGAGGGCGAGATCGACCTGCTCGACTTCTTCGCCGAACTGACCATCTACACCTCCTCGGCCTGCCTGATCGGCGTCAAATTCCGCAACGACCTCGACGACCGTTTCGCACACCTCTACCACGACCTGGAACGGGGCACCGACGCACTGGCCTACGTCGACCCGTACGCCCCGATCGAGAGCTTCCGCCGCCGTGACGAGGCGCGGGCCGAGCTGGTCGAGCTGGTACAGGCGATCATGGATCGCCGGGCCGCCGCCCCGCCCACCGGCAAGGACGACCGGGACATGCTCGACGTACTCATCTCGATCCCGGGTGACAACGGCGAACCGCGCTTCAGCGCGAGCGAGATCACCGGCATCTTCATCTCGATGATGTTCGCCGGCCATCACACCACCTCCGGCACGGCGGCTTGGACGATCATCGAACTGCTGCGCCACCCCGAGGTGCTCGGCCAGGTCGTCGCCGAACTCGACGAGCTCTACGCCGACGGCTCCGACATCAGCTTCGGCGCGCTGCGCCAGATCCCGGTGCTGGAATCCGTGCTCAAGGAGACGCTGCGCCTGCACCCGCCGCTGATCATCCTGATGCGGGTCGCCCGAGGCGAGTTCGACGTCTGCGGTCACCGCATCGAACCCGGTGACCACGTCGCCGCCACGCCCGCGATCTCGAACCGGATCCCGGAGGACTTCCCCGATCCGGACGCGTTCGATCCCGGCCGCTACCTCGATCCCGAGCAAGCCGATCTCGTCAACCGCTGGACCTGGATTCCGTTCGGCGCGGGCCGCCACCGCTGCGTCGGCGCGGCGTTCGCGTTGATGCAGCTGAAGGCGATCTTCTCCCTGCTGTTGCGGGACTGGGAGTTCGAGATGACCCAGCCGTCGGAGACCTACCGCAACGACCACTCCAAGATGGTCGTGCAACTCGCGCAGCCGTGCACCGTTCGCTACCGCAGGCGGCGCGAGGACGGCAAGGACTGAGGGCAGGGCCGGGCACGCGCGAACTCCCCGTCACAAGTGACGGGGAGTTCGCACCCGGATCTACTGGTAGCGCACGCGCCAGCTCTTGATGCCGTTGATCCACCCGGACCGCAGCCGCACGGGCTCGCAGATCTGCCGTAGATCCGGCATCACCTCGGCGATGGCGTTGAACATCAGATCGATCTCCAACCGGGCCAGGTTCGCCCCCACGCAGTAGTGCGCGCCGGTGCCGCCGAAACCCACGTGCGGGTTCGGATTGCGCAGGACGTCGAAGGTGAACGGATCCTCGAAGCCCTCCTCGTCGAAATTGGCCGAGCTGTAGAACAAGCCGAGCCGCTCCCCCTGCCGGATGTGCTGACCGCCGAGTTCCAGGTCCTCGGTCGCGGTGCGCTGGAAAGCGGTCACCGGGGTCGCCCAGCGGACGATCTCGTCGGGCGCGGTGCGCGGACGCTGCTGCCGGTAGATCTCCCACTGCTCCGGGTTGTCGACGAATGCCTTCATCCCGTGCGTAATGGCATTGCGCGTGGTCTCGTTGCCCGCCACGGCGAGCAGGATGACGAAGAAACCGAACTCGTCGGAGCCGAGCCCCTCGCCGTCCACGTCGGCGTGCACGAGTTCGCTCACGATATCGCCCACCGGGCAAGCGCGGCGCTGCTCGGCCATGTTCCAGGCGTAGCCGAGGATCTCCGCCGAGGCCATCGCGGGATCGCCGTACTCGGGGTCGTCGTAGTTGAGCATCTGGTTGGACCAGTCGAACAGCTTGCGCCGATCCTCCTGCGGCACGCCGATCAGCTCCGCGATCGCCTGCAACGGCAGCTCACAAGCCACCTGCTCGACGAAATCGCCGCCGCCGGTCGCTCTGGCGTCGTGCACGATACGCGCGGCACGCTCGGTGAGTGCGGCGCGCAGATTCTCCACCGCCCGCGGCGTGAAGCCTTTGGAGATGATCCGCCGGATCTTGGAGTGTTTGGGCGGATCCATGTTCACCAGCAGGGCGCCGGTGAGCGACATCTGCTCCGGTGTGATGTCGCCGGGCAGGCGGATGATCGCCCCTTTCCGCTCCGAGGAGAACAGTTCCGGATGCTTGGAGATCTCCTTGATGTCGGCGAGTTTGCTGACCACCCAATAGCCGCCGTCGCGGAAACCACCGGAGGTCTCGTCGGACTGCGCGTTCCACCACACCGGGGCGGTCCGTCGCAGTTGCGTGAATTCCTCCACCGGACTCCGGTTCTCCCACAGCGCCGGGTCGGTGAAGTCGAATCCGACAGGTAATGCCGGTGCTGCCATTGCTACCTCCTGGATGAAACGGGCGAGCCGGTCAGCGCGGCGAAGCGCGCCGCGCGGCGTCGGGATCGGCCGTGGCGGACGAAGTGCCCCCGCGCAACGAAGCGGCGGCGCGACCTGCGACGAGCGGCAGCTCGAGATAAGTCCGCACACCCGGTTCGGCGGCGACGACGTAGGGAATCGAGTTCACGCAGTGCATGGCCGTGGCGACGATGCCGGGATTGCGCACCAGACCGGCGGCGGCGCTGTGCGCGTGCATGCCGGTGAACGTCACCGTCGCGCCCGGATCACCGACGATCTCGATCTCGTACCGCTCACCCGCCGGTCCGAACGTCCACGGCGGATCGAGGTGCTCGGTGCCCATGAACCAGTTCACCGCCGCCGTGATCACCGGAGCGCCGCGGACGGTCCCCTGCCAGCGGAAGCGTTGCGCGGCGACGCGTCCCGGCGCGATCGGGCCGATCGGCGAATCGATCGGTGCGGTGGCCACCGCCGTCTCGTGTGTCACCCGCAACTGCTCGTCGAGCGCGATGCCCAGCGCTTCCGCGATCATGCCCACCGACTGGCCGTAGCCGCCCGCGAGCACGTCCGCCATGACGCTGGTCGCGGCCTGCTCCGGCGTGGCGCCGAACAGCATCCAGTCCCGGACCACCTCGGGCGCGCCGTAGGTGCGGATATCGGAGAATTCTTCGGCACGGACCTCGGTGATCGCCCCCGACAGCGCCGACACCACCAGCGGAATCTTCTCGGTGATACCGCCGGGATGAATTCCGGTGCCGTGCAATGTGACTCCGGCGGCACGGCATACCTCGTCGTAGCGCTGCCGCTCCGCGCGGCGCGGATAGAACCAGCCCAGCGGTGTGACGATGTTCTTGCCGGACCGCAGGATCGCGCGCACCGTCTCGGTGTCGGCCATGAACGGGCTGTACAGCACGCAATCGGCCGGTGTGGCGAGCAGACGGTCGGCGTCGGCGCTCGCGCGCACTCCGATCGGCGGGCGGCCGACCAGCTCGCCCAGGTCCATGCCGTCCTTGTCCGCGCTGTGCACCCAGGCGCCGGCCAGTTCCAGATCGGGATGGTCGAGGATGCCTTCGATGGCGGCCCGCCCGACCCCGCCGGTCGCCCATTGGATCACCCGGATCACGTCAGTCCGCCTTGTGGTCGGGGCCTCGGCCGGCCACGTACTGCTTGGCCCACCGATAGTCGGGCTTGCCGCTGGGCGCCCGGACGATGGTGTCGGTGACCCAGATCTGTTTGGGTACCTTGTATCCGGCCAGGAACTTACGCACGTGCGCGTGCAGGTCGGTGAACTCCACCGGCCCGGCGCCGGACAACGAGACCACGGCGGCGACCTGATGCCCCCAGCGTTCGTGCGGCACGCCGAGCACCACCGCGTCGTAGATCGCGTCGTGACTCTTCACCACGCTTTCGACCTCTTCGACGAAAACCTTCTCGCCACCGGTGTTGATCACCATGTTGCCGCGACCGATCAGCGTGATCGATCCGTCGGTCTCGGCGCGGGCGCGGTCGTCGGTGACGACCATGCGCGTGCCGTCGACGGTCTTGAACAGTTTCTCGGTCTTGCCGGGGTCCTTGTAGTAGCCGATCGGCACATTGCCGGTCTTGGCCAGCCAGCCTTCCGAACCCGGTGCGACGGGGTGGCCGCCGTCGTCCACGACGACCGCACCGCGTCCGGTCTGCACGCGGGGCCCGCGGGCGGGGTCGTCGTGCTTCTGGGCGAACCCGATGCCGCCGAAACCGGTTTCCGACGATCCGATCGAGTCCGAGACGATCGCCCACGGAAACAGCTCCAGCAGTGCGTTCTTCACCGGTTGCGACAGCAGTGCTGCGCCGGAGGCGATCGCCAGCAAGGACGAGGCGTCCACCGGCTCGCGCCCGAACGCCTCGATCAGCGGTCTGGCCATGGCGTCGCCGGTGATCACCATGACCTGGGGGCGCTGCTGCGCGACGGTCCGCCAGACGCTACCGGCGTCGAAGCGGGACTCGAAGAGCACGGTGTTGCCCGACCACAGCGCGGTGAAGGTGGGCATCATGGCCGCGGCGTGAATCAGCGGCGGCAGCACCAGCCAGGCGCTCGGATCGACCTGGGCGCCGGTGCGGGACTGCTGGAACTCGTCGGCGACCGGTTCGCCGGTGTAGAAGTCGATGCCGCCGCCGAGAACCCGCCACATGTCCTCTTGCCGCCACATGACGCCCTTCGGCATGCCGGTCGTCCCGCCGGTGTACATCATGAACAGGTCGTCGGGGCCGCGGCGGACCACCGGCCGGTCCGCCGGTTCGCCGGCGAGGGCGGACTCGTAACCCGCCGCTGAATCGTCCGCGCCGGTGCCGAATTCGTCGGCGACGCGGATCACGTGCCGCAAGCCGGGCGTCCGTGCTTCCTGGATGGCCTCGGCGTAACAGGCGTGGTGCACGAGCACCTCGAGATCCGCGTTGTCATAGACGTAGGCCAGTTCTGCCACGCCGTACCGGTAGTTGATGTTGATCGGGACGGCGGCGAGCTTGAAGCACGCGATCAGCGTCTCCATCGTCTCGATGCTGTTGTGCATCTGGAAACCCACGTGGGTTCCCGTGCCGACGCCGAGAGTGGCCAAGTGGTGTGCGAACTGGTTGGCGCGGGCGTCGAGTTCACGATAGGTCACGCGGCGGCCGGACTGGATCAGCGCCACCCGCTCGGGCATGGCGTCCACGGAGTGCTCGAAGAGGTCGGCGAAGTTGTTGGCCATGTCGTTCCATCTCTGGGTGGGGCTGTCACACGACGGTGAGCGGAAGGGGGATCCCCCGGTCGGTGAAGGCGAAGGCGGCGCCGGTGCTGAACCGGGTCAGCGCGACCTCCGTCGCCTCCCGGAACGCTTTGTCGCCGAGAGTGACCGCGGCACGCCACCCGTCCGCACCCGCCGCGACGACCTCGGCGCAGAAGCGCGGGTTCACGCCGCGAACCAGCGCGTTCAGTGGCTGCAGGTGCTCGGGATCGAGCATCGACGGCCACGCTCCGTCGGTATGCGCACCGCTCGCGGCCGGGAACGTCACCGTGACCGTGTCACCGGTGCCTGCGATCTCGATACCGGTGTAGGGCAACGGATTCAGGGCGGGATGTAGCCGCAGCACCGTCGCGAGCGCGGCGGCGTCGTCACCGAGGCCGAGGCAGTTGCGCAGGCGCTCACTGGTGAGCCCGGCGATCCCCGCGAACTGTCTGCGGCCGATCTCCAGCGCCGCGGCGGCGTCGGCGCGGGCCCGTACCGCGATCATGAAACCGAGGGTGAGCAGATGATGTTGCAGGCAGACCTCGTCGGCGAGACGCACCAGCGCGGAGCGGGAGAAGTCCGCGAAGCGCACGTCGCTGAGCAAGGGGCCGGCGTAGTCCGGCCGTCCCTCGTCGTCGCGCTCGATCGCGGCCAGCTCCAGTCTCGCCGCCGCGGACCCGGCGACCAGGTCGGCGTTGGGCGGCACCGGGGGCGGCACGTGCCCGGGATCGATGACGACCGTCCACGCGCACACCGGCTTCCGGTCGGCCGGACGGCGGGGCGGGCGGTGGATGGGCCGGACCTGTGCATGCGGGTTGGTGGCCAGCGCGGTCGCGTCGAAGGTCGGGTCTTCGATGTCGTGGCACATCGACACGACGAAGTCCTCGCCCATCGGTTCCACGTCGGCCAGCGCACCGCAGTGGTCGAGCCAGAATTCGCCGTGGTGATGGTCTTCGACCCGGAACCGGAAGTCCATGAACTGCGGCGGAGCGCCGATGTCCAGTTGCAGGCCTTTGAAGATGGTCTCGACACCGTCACCGGTGAAGCCGAGCGCCCGCTGCATCCGCCGGGTATAGACCGGGCTGGCCACCTGCCACTCCTCGATGGCGATCTCGGTCATGCCCTCCCGGCCGAACGCGGCGATCGAGTGCGCCATGCCGGAGCGGTCGATGAGATGCCCGCACAGGAGCAGTTCGGGAACCAGCGCCGCCAGGGTGTCCCGGCCCAAATCAGCGAATCGGCTGTGTGGTGCGGCCATGTCGGTCACCACAGCGGTACGGGGGATTCGCCGATCCGATACCAGCCGGGCAGCGGCTTACCGGAGACGGAGCGCTCGATACGCTTCTGCATGCCCGGCGTCAGCGCCTTGTTCGTGATCATCTCCAGGAACAGCGCCGAGACGTTGCCGAAGTCGAAGAAGTCGCGCTGCCAGGACCATTGGAAGTCGCCGCCGTAGCGGAACCAGCTGCCGCCGATCCCTTCGGGTGAGTAGTTGCGCCCGTCCGGACGCTCGGCCTCGCTGATCTGCTTCCAGAGTCCGATGACGTTGCCGGTGCGGTCGTCGACCACGAAATCCTGGTAGGGGTAGGTCCAGCCCTCCAGTCCGGCCATCTCCTGGCCGAGGGCGAGATCGCGGATCTCGTCGCGTCCGACGGCCATGAACTCCTGGGTGGGGCCGTAGTTCCAGCCGTAGGTGGCGTCCTCGGTGTACATCTGGGCGAGCGGCTTCCAGTCGCCCTTCTCCTCACAGCGCTGGTTCTCCACGATCCAGCGCTGGATCATTTCGTCGAGCTCGGCGCGGTCGAAAGCTGGCATCAGTCGGTACCTTTCGGGGAGTGGTCGGTCGCGTCTTCGTCGGCGATCGACAGGGCTCGAGTAGGGCAGTAACGGATCGCGTCCGCCACGGCGGGCCGCAGGCCCGCGTCCGGCACGTCGTCGAGGATTTCGACCCGGCCGCGTTTGGGCACCGTGAACACCTCCGGCGCCTCGGCCTGGCAGACCGCGTGCCCTTGGCACAGATCCAGGTCGGCCCGGATTCTCATGACCCGCTCCGCACGGCCAGGCGTGGCGACCCGGGCATTCGGGTTCGTTCGGATCGGCGGCTCATCGGGTCTCCACGGTGATGGGAAGGTGGGCGAAACCCCGCACATTGGACGAATGCACGCGCTGGATGCCCTCCGGCACGATGTCGAAGGCGGTTACGCGAGCGGCGAACTCCCGCAACGCGACGGTTGCTTCCAGCCGCGCCAGGTGCGCCCCCAAGCAGAAGTGGACCCCCGCACCGAAGCTGGCCAGCCCGGACTTGTCGGCGCGATCGATCCGGAAGCTGTCACCGTCGTCGAACACCTCCGGATCACGATTGGCCGAACCGATCAACAACAACACCTTCGACCCCGCCGGGATCACACCGCCGTAGTAGCCGAGCTCTTGCGTCGCGGTACGCGCCACCATCTGACTGGAAGTGTCATAGCGCAGCGTCTCCTCCACCCAATCCGACACCAGATCCGCGTCCGCCACGACCTTCGCGTACTCCCCCGGATTACGCGCCCCCCAATACAAGGCGTTGCCCAGCAGTTTCGTGGTCGTCTCGTTCCCGGCCACCACCATCAGAAACAAGAACCCGATGATCTCTTCGTCGGTCAGGGTGTCGCCGTCGATCTCGGCATCCAGCAACGCCGAGGTCAAATCGTCCCGCCGCACACGCCGACGCTCGGCCACCATCTCGGCGTAATAACCCAACAGCTTCATCGACGCCTCCGCCGCCGCCATCGGAACATCCAGCACACCGTCGTCCCGATGCACCACCAGATCCGCCAACCGCCGGATCTCCACCCGATCCACGGCCGCAACCCCCATCAGCTCGGAGATCACATCCATCGGCAACTTGCCCGCGACCTCATCGATCCAATCGAACGAGCCACCAGCCAACGCGGGCTCCAGATACGACAGCGTCAACTCCCGGATCCGGACTTCCATCTCCGCAACCCGCTTCGGGGTGAAGCCCTTGAACACCAGCCGCCGCATCCGCATATGCCGCGGATCGTCCATCGCCAGAAACGACATCACCCGATGCGCGTGCGGCCCCCACGCCGCCGGATCCAACGACACTCCATTGGCACTCGACAACCGCACACTGTCCCGAAACGCCGACACCACATCCGCATGGCGCGACAACGCCCAGAACCCCATAGCCGGGTTGTGATACAGCGGCGCCTCCTCCCGCAACCGCCGATACGTGGGATAAGGGTCCTCGTGAAACCCGTAGTCATACGGATCGAACGTCACCGGCTCCACCGCAGCGGTCATCGCCCACACTCCGAATCCGATAACACGTTCTCCACGGGAAGCAACCGGGCTTCAGACCGAAGAGACACATAGCTGGACATGTGTCTGGACGGTACCACTGACGCATTTCCAGGACAATCCCGAACGCTCGATCTGTTCGAAAACCACGATCCGACACCACGGAACACGCCGTGCCGACCAAAAACAAGAACGCGTTATTGCAGGGCATACGTCATCGGACTATCGTCCGAACAGCTGTCCAGATAAGGTGATCCACGAGCACCGAGTTGCACCGGTGTCGCGTCACCGGCAGCACACGACCGGCGGCAGGGCGCTTGCCGGCGAGAGTCCGGGCAGCACCACACCACGACTCGACCAGACGGGGTTCCCATGCGTTTCGGCATCGTCCTGTTCACCAGCGACCGCGGCATCGCTCCTGCCCCGGCCGCACGCGCGGCGGAGCAGGCGGGATTCGCCTCCTTCTACGTCCCCGAGCACACCCACATCCCGGTGGCGCGCACCTCGGCGCACCCGCAGACCGGCGACGCGTCGCTACCCGACGACCGATACCTGCGCACGCTCGATCCCTGGGTGGCGCTGTCCATGGCGGCCGCCGTCACCGAACGCATCGAGTTGGCCACCGCTGTCGCGCTCCCGGTCGAGCACGACCCGATCACCCTGGCCAAGACGATCGCCTCACTCGACCATCTCAGCGGCGGCCGCGTACTACTCGGCGCCGGATTCGGCTGGAACACCGACGAACTCGCCGATCACGGCGTGCCTGCGAACAAGCGGCGCATCGTGCTGCGCGAGTACCTCGCGGCGATGCGGGCGCTGTGGAGCCAGGACGAAGCGAGTCACGACGGCGAGTACGTGCGCTTCGGGCCGAGTTGGGCGTGGCCCAAGCCGGTGCGGCGCTCGGTGCCGGTGCTGATCGGCGCGGCGGGCACCGAACGCACTTTTCGCTGGATAGCCGAGTCCGCCGACGGCTGGATCACCACACCCGGAGAAACGGACACCTCGGATCGCCTCGCCCTGCTGCACGACATCTGGCAGCAGGCCGGGCGAACCGGACATCCGCGCGTGATCGCCCTCGACTACAAACCGGACGGCGCGCGCTTGGCCGAGTGGGAGCACGCCGGCGTCACCGACGTCGTGTACGGCCTGCCGGACAAGGACGAGCCTGCGGTACTCGGCTACCTCGAGCGGTTGTCCGGCAAATTGACCGACCTCGGCCGGCCACTCCGCGCGGAAAACCGGCCGTAGGGCCCATCCTCCGTCGAACAATTCCGGCGTGGCCGGAAACACACGATTTCCGCAGCGTGGTAGTTGCTCGAACAGAATATCGACACTACCATCTAGACACATGTCCGAAAGCGAGTCCAGAACCGTCGAAGCGACGCGGCGGCGCTTGACCGGAAAGCAGGCCGACACCGTCGACAAGCTCACCAGGTCGGCGCTGGAAGTGCTTTCCCGGGAAGGGTTCGCGGGCATGACCATCCGGATGGTCGCTGCCAACGCCAAGGTCGGCACCGCCACCGCGTACACCTACTTCTCCTCCAAGGAGCACTTGGTCGCGGAGATCTTCTGGCGCAGGCTGCGCGCGACACCCTCGCCCGTGAGCGACGATCCGGACGTCACCGTGCGCGTGATCGCCGAACTCCGCAGCATCACGTTGCTCGTCGCCGACGAACCGGAATTGTCCGGTGCGGTCACCAGCGCGCTACTCGGCCGCGATCCCGATGTCGAACATTTGCGCTCGCGCATCGGTTTGGAAATCCGCACCCGCCTGGCGCACGCGCTGTCGGGCACTCCCGACGCGGATATCCTGACATCGCTCGAATTGCTCTATGCGGGCGCGCTGGTGCACGCCGGGATGGGCTACGAATCGTATTCGGACATCGCGGACCACATCGAGCGGTCCGCGATGCTCATCCTGAAATGACGCGTCGCTTTCGCGTCACTGCCCCGCCAGGCCCAGTTTCAACGACGCGCCGCCGTCGACGAACATCTGCAAGCCGGTTACGTAGCGCGACTCGTCGGAAGCCAGGAACGTGACCGCGTGGGAGATGTCCGAGGACTCGACGTAGGGAATCGGCATGGCCTGCATGAACGGAAAGGTGACCTCGGCGTCCTCGCGGGTCGGGTTCTGCACGTCCGGACGGAAGATCTGGTACATGCCGGGGTTGTGCAGCATGTCGGTGTCGACGTTGGTCGGGTGCACCGCGTTGATGCGGATCGAACTCGGCCCCAGCGTCAAGGCCAAAGTCTGCGTGTAGGAACGGATCATCTTCTTCGACAGGCCGTAGCCGTCGCCACCAGGACCTTGCAGCGCCTGCTGGCCGTTGAATCCGGTCTGCGGCACCAGGCCCGCCACCGAGCCGGTCACGATGATCGAGGCACCCGCGCCCAGATGCGGCAGGGCGGCGTGGACGGTGTTCACCACGCCGACGAAGTTGACGTCGAACACGTCGACGAATCCCTGCAGTGGCACATGGTGGCCGAGCGGGCAGATCCCGGCGTTCGCCACCACCACGTCCAAGCGTCCGAGTTCCTCGACAGCCGCCCCGATCGCCTCGTGCAGCGCGGGACGATCCCGGACGTCGACCTTCCCGGCCACGACCCGGCGGCCGGTCTTCGCGACCAACTCCTTGGTCTCGGCGAGGTCCTCCTCGGTCGCCAGCGCGTAGTCGTTGCTCACGATGTCGGCGCAGATGTCGAAGGCGATGATGTCGGCGCCCTCTTCGGCCAGGGCGAGCGCGTGGCTACGGCCCTGCCCCCGTCCCGCACCGGTCACCAGGACGACTTTGCCGCTGACCCGATCCATGTTTCCTCCACCGTGCTCGTCGCCGGCTTCCGACACCCTGCGACATGCGCCGCGCGTCTATGGAATAGTTACCGGACATCTGTCTGGACGATACTACGGACAAGGTTATGGATCAAACATCTGCCAATGCCCTCGAATCGAGCGCCACACCCCGTTCCCATCGCACCCAGCGGGGAGGCCGGTGATGGCGAACCGCCCGCGCAATCTCGATTCGCCGCTCGTCGGGGCCCTCGTCAAGTACATGTCCAAGGCGCAGGTCTGGGTCTTCCGCCGGACCGGAGGACGCATCGGCGGACGATGGCGGATCGGCGCGGGCTTCCGGAAACCGGTGCCGACCCTGTTGCTCGAACATCGGGGCCGCAAATCGGGCAAGCTGTTCACCGCCCCGCTGCTGTATCTCGTGGACGGCGCCGACCTGGTGGTTGTGGCCTCACAAGGCGGGTTGCCGAAACATCCGCAGTGGTATTTCAACCTCCTGGCTCATCCCGCCACCCGGGTGCAGATCGGCGCCGAGCACCGCCGCGTCCGCGCCCGCGTGGCGACCCCGCAGGAGAAGAAGCGCCTGTGGCCCCTGCTCGTCGCCCTGTACGCGGACTTCGAGACCTACCAATCCTGGACGGAGCGCGAGATCCCGGTGCTGATCCTGCAGCCGGAGGGCCAGGCGCACTGAGCCGGCGCCCGGCGCGTCGAGCCGGGTCCGCACCCGCACTCCCCCATGATGTTCAGCGTTCCCGGCGCGGTGGGCGCCGCCCGCCGCGGCAGTGCGACGCAATCGATCGACTCGACAGAGGATGGGAGAGCGTGTGGCGAAAATGGGTAGGCGGAAACGGTCCAGGCTGATCACCAGCGGAATGCTGCGGGAGAAGCGCCAGGCCGAAGAGCGGAACGAGCCGGTGGCACCGGCGCCCGAGGTCGAGGACCAGGTCGAGGCGGCTTTCGCGCTCGATCTCGACGCGCTGGCCGCGCGAGTGCGCGCACGGCGGCGGGAGATGAAGTGGACGCAGGCGGACGTGGCGGGCAACGGCGGCCCACCGGCCAAGGTGGTCAGCGAGATCGAGCGGTCCCGCAATCCGCGGCCGGGCGCCGAGGTGCTCGACCGGCTCGACGCGGGACTCGATTGGCCGCCCGGCACCAGCGCGACGATCCTGGGCGACGAGGCGGCGAGCGAACTCGCCGCGGCGCGCTGATCGCTCAATCCGAAACCCGGCCGGTCGGAGAATTTTTCGTTGTCTCCGACCGGTCGCGCCGGAACGCTCATAGGTAGCTGGGCGCGCTGCTAGGCTGCTCAGCGACCTAACGACTGCTCTTGCGCCGCCGGAGTGCGCGGGCCCGGCCGTGCTGGACGCAGGTATGAACCCGATGAAGGAATGGACGCATCATGCAACTCCGCGGCATCACTGCGGCAGCGATACTCGCCGTCGGCTCGCTGACCATCGGCTCCGGCGTCGCGCACGCCGAGCCGGTTCCCGACATCACCTACTCGGCCAGAATCGTCGAACAGACGGTGGTCGCCGCGCTGCGGGGCGGTACCTTCGAACTGTCCAAAGCACTGCGCGATCAGCCCGCCGACAATGAGAACGCTCGACTAACCGAGCGCAACGGGGTGCTCGTCGACCACACCGGGGCCCCGGCCGACATCGGGCAAGTGATCGACGTGGTCGATATCCGCGACCGCGACGGCCACGTCGCCATGACGTTGCCGCTCGACTTCCGGATCGCGGGCACCACCATTCCGGTGCATCCCGAAGTGAAGAAGGACAGCACGGTGCTGGAGCTGCGGCCGGCCAGACCGGAAGGCATGACGGTCACCGAGACGCTCGTCGCCGAACCGATCGCGTCCATGACCGAGAACCGGCGTGCCCGTGACGAATTCGCCGGCCAGTTCGGACTCGCCACCGCCATCGGCGGTTTCATCGGCACCGCCATCGGCGCCACCATCGGATGCCTGGTCACCATCGCCGTCGGCTGCGTGGCCGGTCTGCTGACCGGAGCGAGCCTCGGCGGCATCCTCGGGACCATCGCGGTCGGCGGCCCCACCCTCGTCGTGGCGGGTGTCGACCTGCTCACCACGCTGCAGGCAGCCGAGGGCACCACCCGCTTCGCCGACAAGCCCGTCCAAGTCACGCCCGCACCACCCAAGTGACCCGGTCCGGCGGCGCTTCCC